>NZ_NXGA01000001.1:3374387-3674387 GCF_002802965.1 Sporolactobacillus pectinivorans
TAGCATTCATCGTTTACAGCGTGGACTACCAGGGTATCTAATCCTGTTTGCTCCCCACGCTTTCGCACCTCAGCGTCAGTAACAGACCAGAGAGCCGCCTTCGCCACCGGTATTCCTCCACATCTCTACGCATTTCACCGCTACACGTGGAATTCTACTCTCCTCTTCTGTACTCAAGCTCCCCAGTTTCCAATGGCCGCTTGCGGTTGAGCCGCAAGATTTCACATCAGACTTAGGAAGCCGCCTGCGCGCGCTTTACGCCCAATAATTCCGGACAACGCTTGCCACCTACGTATTACCGCGGCTGCTGGCACGTAGTTAGCCGTGGCTTTCTGGCCGGATACCGTCACTGCAAGAGCATTTCCTCTCTCACTCATTCTTCTCCGGCAACAGAGCTTTACGATCCGAAAACCTTCTTCGCTCACGCGGCGTTGCTCCATCAGACTTTCGTCCATTGTGGAAGATTCCCTACTGCTGCCTCCCGTAGGAGTTTGGGCCGTGTCTCAGTCCCAATGTGGCCGATCACCCTCTCAGGTCGGCTATGCATCGCGGTCTTGGTGGGCCGTTGCCCCGCCAACTAACTAATGCACCGCGGGCCCATCTGTAAGCGATGGCCGAAACCATCTTTCAACCCTGCACCATGCGGTGCAGCGTGTTACCCGGTATTAGCTCCCGTTTCCCGGAGTTATCCCCGTCTTACAGGCAGGTTGCCCACGTGTTACTCACCCATCCGCCGCTCACTTCCGGGGGCAAGCCCCCTTCCGTGCGCTCGACTTGCATGTATTAGGCACGCCGCCAGCGTTCGTCCTGAGCCAGGATCAAACTCTCCAAAAAATACTCTTTCAGGAAGCCGAAGCTTCCGCTTATTTCTTTTTCGTTCTGTCGATCCTCAGCAAAAATTTTGAATTGACTTAAGGGTTTCACCCTTTAAATCACGCTTGGCTTTTGTTCAGTTTTCAAGGAACATTCAAACAGCAACTTGAACATTATACTTCCAAATGAGAAAAACGTCAACCTCTTTTTTAAAACCAATAACTTCTTTGAAATTCACAGTATAGCAGTTAACAGCTTTTTCATCATTCGGCATTCAAAAAGACAAGAAATATGTTAACACTCATTTCCAGAAAAGTCAATCAAGTTCCGATCATTCAAGATTGTTGGAAACAAATACTGCTTTTCGAAAAATGCTTTTGCCTGCCCTCTTGTCCAAAGACAACGATATATAATTTATCATGCATTGATGAGAACGTCAACTACTATTAATAGCTTCTGGTTTTGGCTGCAAAAGAAAAAGAGGCCGTCTCATCGCCAAAAATAGGCGTTGAAACAGCCATAAATAATATTTGTTAAAATTTTTTATTAGTCACTCGTCACTTTAATTTTGCCTATGCTGTCCGTTTTCTTGTTCTGACAGTCCGGGCAGAGTCCGTAAACTTCCAGCCTGTGACTGTTAACCGTAAAGCCAGTAACCTGGGCAGCTAAAGCCTCTACCTCGTCCAGGCCGGGATAGTGAAAATCCACAATTTTTCCACAATTGGTACAAATAATGTGATAATGCTGCTTGGTTGAAAAGTCAAATCGGCTCGACGAATCGCCATATGTCAGTTCTTTAACCAGTCCCGTTTTTTTGAAGACACGCAGGTTATTGTATACAGTAGCTACGCTCATATTTGGAAACTTGTGTTCCAGGGCTTTATAAATTTCATCTGCAGTAGGGTGTGATTCAGAGACCACTAAATATTCAAGAATGGCATGGCGCTGAGGTGTGATCCGAACACCCGAATCCTTAAGCATGTCAATTGCTTTATCCACTTTATCAACATCTGTACTCACCTTCAGGCACCTCACTTTCAAACATAAAATCATAATTAAAACCAATTATCAAGTTAAAATGGTTATAATTATATTTTTAGTGTACCTTGTTCATCCTGATCCTGTCAATAATCTGCACTTCTCCGTAATATTTTGCCAAAGGTTCCCAAAGGTTATTCTGATATTGAAAATTAATGCCGTGCAGATTCTGGATGTCCATGCCCGGCCAAACTTAGCGATTTCTCAATTGGAACATATATTTCCCTATAATTGATTTTTTCGCCGCAGATGCACAGAAAAAAGACTGTCTCCTTGGCCATAGCTTGCCTGAAAGACAGTCTTATATTCTTTTTTCTTCTTTTTTGCATGCTTCAACACCGAGCCTGCTTCTATTGTTCCGTTTAACAATCTGCCGCCGGAAACAGTTCAAAAATTTTTATTCCAACTGTTCTTTAACAAACTGATAGACTTCTTCAACATGTCCTTTAACTCTGACTTTGGGCCAGACCTTCGCTATTTTTCCGCTTTTGTCGATGATGAATGTCGAACGGATAATGCCCATGTATTCTCTGCCGTAATTTTTCTTTAATTGCCAGCTGCCGTACAAATCCGATGCCGCATGGTCGGGATCGGAGAGAAGTGTGAAGGGAAGCCCGTGTTTCTCCGTAAATTTCTGATGCTTTTCAACCGGATCCGGACTGACGCCCAGAACCACTGTATCCAGCTCCTTAAACAAACTATTCTGATCTCTGAAATCACATGCCTCAATGGTGCAGCCTGGTGTCATATCTTTCGGATAAAAATAAAGGACTACATTTTTGCCGCGAAATTCCGAAAGTGTCACTTCATGTCCCTCAGTTGTTTTTAAAGTAAAGTCAGGGGCAGATATTCCTGCTTCAAGCATGTGTAAAATCTCCTTTTTCAAATGTTTTGAAATTTAACGGCTATTCTAATCGTAGCGCCGAATAAGAGAATTCACAAGTTAACTGATGACCAGTGCAATTTTTCCAAACTGACTGCCCTGCTCCAATCGCTGCAGAGCTTCGGCTGCATTTTTTAATTCAAAGGTCTGATCAACCACTGGATGAATTTTATATTTATTGAAAAAAACGAGCATCTTATGGAACTCTTCAATGCTGCCCATCGTCGTCCCGCACAAATTCCACTGCTTGTAAAAGAACTGCCTCAAGTCGAGGGAAATTTTGTCTCCCGACGATGCACCAAAGGCGACAATAGTTCCGCCCGGTTTAAGCAGGGCAAGTGAACGGTTGAAAGTTGCTACCCCGACACTTTCGATTACGAGGTCGACAGCTCCTCCTTCAAGCGCTTCGGTCCAGTTCTGGTCATTGTTAAGAGCAGCATCTGCACCAAGCTCTTTTGCCTTTTCAAGTTTCTCGGCGCTCCGTGAAGAGACAACAACCCTTGCACCGACTGCTTTAGCCATTTGCACCATGTAGGTGGCAACGCCGCTGCCAATACCAGGAATAAAAACAGTATCGCCTTTTTTTAATCCGCCTCTCGTGAACAATGCCCGGAAACCGGTCAGCGCGGCTAATGGAAGAACGCCTGCTTCAGCCCAGGACAAATAGGATGGTTTCGGCGCAATTTGTTTTTCAGCCACAACTATGTACTCGGCCAATGTCCCATTATCAGGGTAACCGAGAATGTCAAAGTCATCCGGCGGTGCTGCGGATTCCTTTTCCCACCTGAGACTTGGAATGATGAGCACTTCATCTCCGCGATGAACGCCTGTAACGCCGGCACCCGTTTCTGTCACAATGCCCGCACCGTCTGATCCAATGATGAGCGGTGCATCATCTGGTTTATGGCGCTTCTGTATAATAAAAAGATCCCGATGATTCAGCCCGGCTGCTTTCAGAGCAACCTTGACCTCTCCGGGCCCCGGCTCAGGGGCGGAAAAGTCAGCCCGGAAATCAAGTCCCTCAAAACCCGGATGTCCCTCGTGAACAATCGCCTTCATATCTATCACCTCTTCTTTTATTTTCTCAAAAGACGCTCGATAACTCAACCTATACGCCGTGTGAGCCGCTGAAATAATGTGCTAAAATGTAAAAGAGCAGTAAAATTGTGGGTGATACTATGGATTTAACAAGTATTCAAAGACGCATTGAAAATGATGGCGCGATTATCGGTGAGGACATGGCGAAAAAATCTTCAGTTTTTATCCCTTTGATTCCCGATCACGATACATGGACCATTTTGCTCGAGGTCCGCTCCGCGCAGCTAAAACGCCAGCCAGGAGATGTGTGCTTTCCAGGCGGGCGCAGTGAAAAAATTGATGCCTCTCTTCGGGAAACGGCAGTCCGCGAAACGTGTGAAGAACTGGGTGTGCCTAGAGAAGCGATCACAGTGATTGGAAGAATGGGTACCTGCATCGCGACATCCGACCTGTTTATCTATCCTTTTGTCGGTGTACTGGATCCTGACGTCCCGCTTCGGCCGAACCCCAGTGAAGTTGCTGAAACCTTCACCGTTCCACTTCCGTGGCTGATGAAGCAAATGCCTGAAAAATACACGCTCAATTTTCTGGCTGATAAAAATCAGGACTTTCCATTTGAACGGATTGTTTCCGGAAGGAGCTATCCATTCCGCGCACAAAAAGTAATTGAACCCTTTTTTGACTATCAGGGACGCACGGTCTGGGGACTGACCGCACGAATTCTGGAACACTTTGTTTCATTAATGAATCACAGAATGTTTGAATAGCTTTTTGCTTTTCAGCAAGGACGTCTGCTGTCAGGGTTGCCAATTTTACTCGGATAGCGGATACTGGAGCGGGCGGTAAATGATCGAATGGACGCCGGGTGCACGAATCGGGTGCCCCTTTTATCTACCAAGTTAGGGAGAGATTAAATTTATGAATATCAAGACATCGGAAAAGCTCTACGACGAAGCATTAGAAAATATTGTCGGCGGTGTGAACAGTCCGTCCCGGTCTTATTATGCAGTCGGCGGCGGAGCACCTGTATTTATGAAAAGCGGTAAGGGCGCGTATTTCTATGATGAAGACGGCAACCGCTATATTGATTACCTGGCGGCTTACGGCCCGATCATCACGGGTTTTGCGCATCCGCATATTACTGAAGCAATCAAAAAGCAGGCGGAACTGGGTGTTCTCTATGGCACGCCGACAAAGCTAGAGACAGAACTTGCAGGCATGCTGAAAAAAGCCATTCCTTCACTTGCCAAGGTCCGCTTCACAAACTCTGGAACGGAATCCGTGATGACCACAGTACGCGTCGCCCGTGCCTATACCGGCCGGAAAAAAATATTGAAATTCGCCGGCAGCTATCATGGACATTTCGACCTGGTTCTGGTTGCCGCCGGTTCAGGCCCGTCTACCCTCGGCTCACCGGATTCTGCCGGTGTAACGGAAAGTACGGCCCATGAAGTGATCACTGTGCCTTACAATAATGTAGAAACATTGCAGCAGGCTTTTGACAAATGGGGCGATGATATCGCCGGTGTTCTTGTTGAACCGATTGTCGGCAATTTCGGCATGGTTATGCCTCAGCCGGGATTTCTTGAAGCAATTAACCGGATTGCCCACAAAGCCGGTGCCGTTGTCATTTATGATGAAGTCATCACAAACTTCCGCTTCATGTACGGCGGTGCACAGAATTATCTCGGTGTGGTTCCCGACCTGACAGCAATGGGAAAAATCATCGGCGGTGGTCTTCCGATCGGCGCATACGGCGGCAAAAAAGAAATCATGGACGAAGTGGCACCCCTTGGTCCGGCCTATCAGGCGGGGACAATGGCAGGCAATCCTCTGTCCATGGCAAGCGGTATCGCTTGTCTGGAAGTTTTGCAGACACCGGGCATTTACGAAAAAATGGACCGGCTCGGCAAACAGCTGGAAGACGGCATTTTCTCCATTAATGAAAAATATCATCTGCCGATTGCTATTAACCGGATTGGCGGTTCAATGACCGTGTATTTTTCTGACCATGAAATCACAAACTATGAGGAAGCAAAAGCGACAGACAGTGACATGTTCGGGCGTTTCTTCAAACTGATGCTGAAAAAAGGTGTTAACCTGGCTCCTTCCAAGTACGAGGCATGGTTCCTGACAACTGAGCATACGGAAAAAGACGTTAGTGATACGCTTGACGCTGTGGACTACGCGCTGTCGGAACTTGCAAAATAAGGAAATAATAAATCAATAGCTTTTTCGAGGGCGGGTTCTGCCGCCCTTCTTTTATACCCGAAAATGCCCGATACCTTTTAATGAATTGTTTCTAAAAGGAGTTGTCAGCTTTGAGACTGGGTGCGAGAAGTCTGAAAACCGGCATGGCTGTAACTATAGCACTGACCATTGCCGTCTTTTTCAATCTAGTCCCGCCGATTATGGCCGGAGTAGCTGCAGCTGTCACCACGCAGCCTTCTGTCCGGCGCTCATTCCGGGCTATGATTCAAAATATATACGGCAATCTGATCGGAGCGGCTATAGCCATCCTTTTCGTTGTTTCATTCGGCGATAACCCGATTGTCGTTGGCCTCGCCGTTGTCATTGTCATTGCGATTCATTTAAAATTCCGGCTTTACGACACACTGACCCTTTCCATGGTGACCGTCATCTTCGTTATGTCCAGCGGCGAAACTAATACCGGTTTATTTATCCTGGCAGCGATGAAACGATTCGTGCTCGTTTGTATCGGTGTCGGATCGGCGACCTTGGTCAACACGCTGCTTCTTCCACCCAAGTATGAAGACCACTTATATGAAAGTATTCTCAATCAGACCACTGAACTTTTTAAATGGATCCGGCTTCTGGGCGAAGGTGCCTCTGACAATACGAAGATCAAAAGCGAGCGCTCAGCTTTTGACGTAAAGAAACTTAAGATCGAAAATTATTACCACTGGTACAGAGAAGAACGGGTATATTCGCGGAAGCTGCGTTATGTAAAACTTCGGCGTGTGGTCATTTTCAAAGAAATGATTACCGCAACCGGACTGCTTCACCGTATCCTGGACGAACTTGACCGCAACGAAAATGCTTATCGCCTGCTGCCTCCGGATTTTACAAAAACTTTGAAAGAGCAATTGTACGCGCTGATCGCTTATCATGAACGGGTGCTTCTGAAATTCGACGGCAAAGTCAGGCAAAAGCGACATGAAGAGCAGACAAAAAAAGATAATGGCTACAAGATGGCACTGGCGGCCGCCTTCACGGCCCACTTTGAGGTAATCGGAACCGAAGATTGGCTGGATCTCTTCCCGCTGATCGCCTCGATCATCGATTACAGCCGGCATATCGAACATCTGGACATGCTGGTCGATAGCTTCCAGACCTATCATAAGAAAGAGAATCGTATAAAATTCAGCCAGGAATGGGTAGAATAATTTCGCATCACCGGCTCATGGCGGACGGGTTATCCCCGTCCGCTTTTGGTGTAAACATTTGATTACGCCCTAAGCCTTAGTACAAAATACAGCTGCGGCTCATTATTCAGCCGGAGCTTTTTTTATATGATTGAATCAAGGAAAGGAGGACATCAACATGAAAAAATTTCTACTGTTCATTGCCGGAGCCATTTGTTTCATTGTCCTGCTCTCACACATCGGATTTATGGTTGGGCTGCTGGTAAGCCTGGCCATCCTCTGGTTCGCTTTCAGGCGGTTTGTACGCGCTGAATCAGCAGGCGGTAAAGTACTCTGGGCAATTGTCGGCATTATCGCCCTGGGCTTCTCAATCGGAAATATTCCGGCGATCTTCGGTATCATCGCCCTTGCCGCACTTTATTACGTGTACAAGGCCTGGAACAGCCATAAGACGTCTAAGCCGGAACCGGAAGACCCATTCGATAACTTTGACAAACAATGGAAAGAAATGATGTAGCAAAATCTCTGAATTCAACCTGCAAAGGAGCGTAAAAAAATGAGTAACCTTTTTACACGTCTGAAAGATTCGCTTTCATCAGACATCAATGAACTTCTGGATCAAAAGGAGCAGAAAAATCCAATTGCCATGCTAAATCAGCACTTGCGCCGCTGCGAAAAAGAGGTCACACGCGTGCGGGAACTGATTGACCGCCAGTATCTGCTTAAAGATACATTTATCAGGGAGTACCACCAGGCTTCCGAAATGGCTGAAAAGCGGCTGAAACAAGCGGAGATTGCCGAACGTGCGGGAGAGTCCGAACTGCATGAATTTGCGCTCAAAGAACAGGAAGATTATGCCTTGAAAGCAGAGCGCTTGAAATCTTCCTATGATAGCACGGCCAAACAACTGGATCAGCTCGAACAGAAATATGCGGAAATGCAACGCAAACTGAAGGATATGTATCTGAAGCGGATGGAGCTGATGAGCCGCGAAAACATCGCCAATGCTAACAACCGCATAGACCGGGTTGTGCATCCTGAGCAGGTGTTTGGACAGTCCTTTTCCAAATTTGAGGAAAGCGAAATGTACCTTGAACGTTTGGAAAAAAAGGTGAACGCAAATTACCACCATAACACGATTGACGCGCGGATCAGACAGCTTGAACGTGAGCTTGAGAAAAAAAGCGGGCAGGCCTGACCTATTTGAGTGTGGTAAGCTTGAAATCGGGATGATAAAATGGAAAAAGGCGTAAACGGCGCCTTTTTCTGCTGTACATAGAACACTTCACGAAGGGCAGGTGAACCCCCATGTTTGAATCATTCAAGTCTGACAAATACAGCTGGATGCTCATTGCCGGGCTTTTTCTGATTGTCATTCAGACACTGTTCGACGGCTGGGGGTTTCTCTTCCCCACAGTTTTATTCGGCGCCATGATTTACTATGGAAGGAAAAAACGGCCATCGGGGACTGGTAAAGTGCTTTTCTGGATTGGCATTGTCGGAATCACATTTACAATCCTGAATTTAATTATTTTTAAACTGGCCATCCTCGGGTTGTTCATTTTCCTTTTGATTGAGTTTATCCGTACCAAACGCCATCCGAGGCGCCTTACGCCGGATTTTGGGGACCCACAGACAACCGATGAAGACGATATCGTTTCACTTCCGGTCATTTTAAAAAACAAATGGTTCGGGAACCAGGAGACTCCCGGTCAGGATTACGAATGGCAGGACATTGACATTCAGACAGGCACCGGAGATACTCTGATCGACCTTAGCCATACCATTCTCCCGAAAAAAGAATCAGTCATTCTGATCCGCCATCTCGCCGGACGGGTGCGTATTTTAGTTCCCTACGGCGTTGAGACTTCGCTCAGATATTCCGTTGTCATCGGCCAGGCCGAATTTTTTGAACACAAAGAATCAAGGCTGTTTAACACCTCCGTCGCTTTCCGGACAGGCGGATATGAAACTGCGGAGCAAAGAGTGAGTATTGTCGTTTCCGCCGTGGCCGGGAATCTGGAGGTGCGGCGCGTATGACAGCACTCAGACGACAAATGATCACCGGCACTATTTTCGCAGCGGGATTTCTGATCATTTTTTCAATCCTTTTTTTCGCCACATTCCCGGTTCACGACTGGTCACTGCTCTGGACGCGGCAAATCTGGCACCTGCCATTTGTCTTTATCGTGCCGATTCTTTCATTATTTCTTGGTCTCGCAACAGGATTTATTTCCGGAAACTACTGGCGCGGCGTTCTCCGCTCGATCGATGATTCACTGACTGAACTAACGCCGGACAAGCCGGGCAATAAAGCCGATTCCATTCATCTTGAGGAAGCGCAGAGCATTTTGCAGCATCTGGAAAGGCTGCGAGGACAGATGGCAGAGCAGACTCAGCTCGCCCAGAAAATGGCCAGTGAAAAGTCTGCTATCGAGGAGAAAGCGATCCAAAAGATTGTTTCCGATGAACGCAACCGCCTCGCGCGAGAGCTTCATGATTCAGTCAGTCAGCAGCTTTTCGCCGCTTCGATGCTGATGTCGACGATCAATGAACTGCGGCCACCATCCGACGATACGGAGACGCGCCAGCTCAGGCTGGTTGAACAGACAATTCATCAGTCCCAGCTTGAAATGCGGGCGCTTTTTCTTCATCTGAGACCAGCCCAGCTCCACGGGAAACAGTTAAGAGAAGGCATAGAGGAACTGCTCAATGAGCTCAGACAAAAAGTGCCCATGACGATCAACTGGACGATCGAGCAAGTTAGTCTGGACAAAGGAATTGAAGACCAGATTTTCCGTATCCTGCAGGAATCTGTCTCCAACACACTGCGCCATGCTAAGGCCGAAACTCTTGATGTCATGTTGATCCGGCGGGAAAAAACGGTAATTATGCGCATTACCGATGACGGTATCGGATTTCATCCGGACACAGCGAAACCAGGCTCATACGGCCTTCAGAATATACGCGAACGCGCAGCACAGATTGGTGCCCAGCTTAAACTTGTCAGCGTTCCCGGAAAAGGAACAAGTCTTGAGATCAAGGTTCCAATACTCAAGGGGGATGAAAGCAATGATTAAGGTTGTTTTTGTAGACGATCACGAAATGGTGCGTATCGGGGTTTCTGCTTATTTGTCGGCTCAGCCCGACATTGATGTGATCGGAGAGGCATCCAATGGAAAGGATGCCGTTGATCTTGTGCTTAAACTCAGGCCGGATATCATTTTAATGGACCTGGTCATGGAGCAAATGGATGGCATTGAAGCAACGAAAAGGATTATCGAACAGTGGCCTCAGGCAAAAATTATCATTGTGACCAGTTTTCTCGATGATGATAAGGTTTATCCGGCAATTGAAGCCGGTGCGACCAGCTATCTTCTGAAAACCTCCAAAGCCGGCGAGATAGCCGAAGCAATTCGCGCGACCTACAGCGGCCAGTCAGTGCTGGAACCTGAAGTAACGGAAAAGGTCATGTCCCGGATGAAAAAGGGACAGTCTAAAGCGCCACATGAAGAGCTGACAAAACGTGAGATGGAAGTTCTGCTGTTGATGGCGGAAGGGAAAAGCAATCAGGAAATTGCCGACGAATTGTATATCGCGCTTAAAACAGTAAAGGTCCACGTCAGCAATATTTTAAGCAAACTTGCCGTACAGGATCGAACGCAGGCAGTGATTTACGCCTTCCAGCATGATCTATGTAAATAAATCAGTAAAGAATTAATGTTGCATTTGTTGATTTTTTCCAAGTTAATGTCGATTCTTGTTCTAGTTTTGGCGATTATTTCCTTGGTTTCGTCGATTCCTGCACTGGTCTCGTCGATTATTTCTCTGGTTCCGTCGACTCCTGTGCTGGTTTCGTCGATTATTTTCATTTCTGTGTTGATTCGTCACTTCGGCCCGCAAATCGTTGGTTATTTGGAAAGACAGTCTATGGTAAGTTCTCAGGAATTAAATGCAGCTGCCGCCGAACATAAATGCAGCTCCCCACTTCCGGAGTGACCCAAGACTTCGAATGCATTGAATTGACGATCCAGATCCCTCTTTAAAGTACTTTTTTTCAATGACAAAAAGCCGTCGAACCCAATTGGTTCGACGGCTTTTTAATGAAAGTGAAAAATTATTTAATGTTTACCGTATCAAGCGGTTCTGTGCCTGTAGGACTTGGCTTATAGCCTGTGATTGTGCTCTTGCCGACAAGGACAGGTTGTGCATAAACAAGCGGAACCCAAGGCGCGTCATTGTGAAGGATGACCTGAGCCTGATCATAAAGAGCAACACGTTTTGCATCATTTGTCTGCGATTGTGCCGCGATCAGAATATTGTGCAGCTGATTATTCGAATAGAACGAAAAGTTATTGGATCCGATTGCGTCTTTGTCAAGCAGTGTGTAAAGGAAGTTGTCAGGGTCTCCATTATCACCCGTCCAGCCCATCATGTACATCGGGGCGCCGCCTTTCATCAGCTTGTCAATATAAGACGACCATTCAACCGTGACAATTTTAACTTTCACCCCGATTTTTCCGAATGTCGACTGAATTGACTGAGCAACATTCTCAGGTTCCGGAATGTAGTCGCGAGGGTTCGACATCGTATAGAGTGTCGTTGAAAATCCGTGTGGATATCCAGCCTGAGCAAGCAATTTCTTTGCCTGGGTCAGATCATATGGATAAGGTTTGATGCTTTTGTCATATCCGAGCAGGCTTGGCGGCATCGGGTTCACGGCAGCCTGTGCCTGTCCGTTGTAGAACGCCTTAATAATGCCGCTCTTGTCAACGGCCATATTCAAAGCCTGGCGAACCTTTACGTTGTTAAAAGGTTTCATTGTTACATTAAAGCCCATATAGGCGATGTTCATCGGCGGACGATAATAAACCTGAAGCTGATTGTTGCCTTTTAATCCGGCGACATCACTCGGGTTAACGCCGTCCATCAAATCAATTTCACCGTTCTTCAGTGCGTTGAGACGTGCACTGTTATCCGGAATAACTTTAAAGATTAACGTGCTTATTTTCGGAAGTCCTTTTTTCCAATAGTTCTTATTCTTTACAAGAGTAATCGTGTCGTTTCTCTTCCATGACTTGAAAGTATAAGCACCTGTGCCAACCGCTGCAGTCGAACCATAATTATTGCCATATTTTTTGATGGCTGTAGGACTGGAGATCGCAAAAGGTGACATGGCCAGGTTTTTCAGGAACGGCGCAGACGGTCTCTTCAGAGTGAAAACAACCGTGTTCGCATTCGGTGCAGTTACGCTCTGAATAACAAGAGCGGAATCACCTTTGTACCCGCCAAACATCGATGGGAAATAAGCAAACTTACCAGATGCTTTGCCGTTCATCCAGCGATCAAAGTTATAGACAACTGCCTGAGCATTGAAAGGAGTGCCATCCTGGAACTTGACTCCCGTTCTCAGATTGAACGTATAAACTGTTCCACCGTTTGTGATTTTCCAGCTGGTAGCAAGGCTTGGAATAACGTTCGTGCTTTGCTTGCTGTAATCATAAGAAACCAAAGTGTCAAAAATATTCTGTGTGACGCGGAACGATTCACCGTCCGTAACCGTAGCAGGGTCAAGCGAAGTGGTATCTGCGCCGCGGCCAAAGATAAGTGTCTTGCCCGCACTTGCAGAAGAGCTGCTTGAACCGCCGGATGAACATCCGGCCAGAGCCATTGCCAGTACAACGAATACGGAAAGGATGAATATTAAAGGCTTTCTTCTCATTCTGATCCCCCTATTTCTCTTTTTTAAAATTCTTACTTATTGTACCCTATTCGAAAAAATAGGACAAATAACTTTTATGCATCTCACACATTTTGTGTAATAAAATATAACACATCAGTTTTTATTACGCGGATCAAGCGCATCGCGAAGGCCGTCCCCCATTAGATTAAAACCGATAACTACCAGAATAATCGCAAGACCTGGGAAAAGGACGGTCCAAGGCGCGTCTGTGATATACTGTCTGGAATCAGAAAGCATTGTCCCCCATTCCGGTTGGGGGGGCTGTGCCCCCATTCCCAGAAATCCCAAACCAGCCGCGTCAAGAATAGCCGTTGCAATATTTAGCGTTCCTTGAACAATAATCGGCGCAAAGCTGTTGGGAAGTATGTGATTCAAAATGATCCGCGTATTGCCCATGCCAACGGAGCGGGCAGCCACCACATACTCTTCTTCCTTGACCGTGAGCACACGCGAACGAACCAGGCGTCCAAAAACCGGAATATTGACAATAGCGATTGCTATCAGCGCATTATTCAGGGACGGACCAAGTACTGAAACAATGGCTATCGACAGCAATATACTCGGAAATGCCAGCAGAATATCAAAAAAGCGTGAGATGACGGTGTCTATAATCTTCCCGAAATATCCGGCAATTACTCCAAGAAATGTTCCGAAAATAATGGAACCAATCACGGCAAGGAATCCGACACGAAGCGACAATCTGGCACCAAAGACAATACGGCTGAGTATGTCTCGGCCAAAATCATCCGTCCCAAGCCAATGTTGCGCTGAGGGCGGCTCAAGTCGTATGTTGATATTCTGATCATTAATCCCCTGGGGAGCGATGAAATTGGCAAACACAGCAAGCAGAATAAAGAAGAGCACAATACACGCCCCAACGATCGCCGGCTTGTTCTTGCGGAAAGCTTTCCAGAAATCAGCCAAAGCGGTGACAAAAGGGCCTCTCTCTTTTACGAAATCCTGCTCAGCATGACTCTGTTCGGATTGAGACATCTTTTTACCCTTCTTTCTTTAACGGTATTTAATACGAGGGTCGAACAGACCATAGAGCAAATCGACGACAAAATTCACCATAACAAAAATAAAAGAAATGACCAGAATACCTGACTGGATTACAGGATAGTCCCGGTACTGTATGGCATTGTAAACATATAATCCGATACCGGGCCATCCAAAAATAGTTTCAGTCAGAATAGCTCCTCCAAGCAACATACCGGTTTGCAGGCCGATAACCGTCAGAATCGGAATAAAAGCATTTTTCAGCGCATATTTATAGACGATCCAGAACATATGCTCTCCTTTCGCTTTAGCCGTCCTGATGTAATCAGACTTCAATACTTCAAGCATGCTGGATCTTGTCATGCGCGCGATGATTGCAGTTGGTATTGTTGCCAGCGCGACAGCCGGAAGAATCAGATGCCGCAGAACCATCCAGAACTGTCCGATTTGTCCTTCCAGCAAAGTATCAATCAGATAAAGATTTGTAATTGGCTGAACAGTGGTGACAATGTCCGTCTGTCCTATTGAAGGCAGCCAGTTCAGTTTTACAGAAAAAGCCCACTGTTCCAGAAGTCCCAGCCAGAAGATCGGCATAGAGACGCCGACCAATGCCACAATCATGGCCACGTAATCGAATGCGGAGTTTTGTTTCCACGCGCTGATAATGCCGGCATTAATGCCAACTACTACAGCGATGACCATGGCAACAAAAGAGAGCTCAATAGTTGCGGCAAGGTGTGGCCAAATCTCGCTGGCGATCGGTGTATTGTCCTGAATCGACGTCCCCAGATTTCCGCTGAGAATATTTTTTAAATAGGTAAAATATTGAACATATAGAGGCTGGTCCAGACCCAATGACCGATCCAGATTTCGTATCGCTTCAGGGGTAGCTTTTGTCCCCAAAATGGTTAACGCCGGATTGCCGGGTATAGCATGAATAATTAAGAAAACAATTATTGTCATTCCAAGAAGTACCGGAATGAGCATCAACAGACGTTTGATGGAGTATGAAAGCATCTCGTTTCACCCCTTTCGTATCAGTCATATAAATGGCAGGAGACCCGTCTTCCGTCCTTCATCTTCTTCATTACCGGTTTTTCCCTGGAACAAATATCCATCGCCACCGGGCAACGGTCATGAAAAGCACA
Organism: Sporolactobacillus pectinivorans; assembly: GCF_002802965.1. NCBI lineage: Bacteria > Bacillati > Bacillota > Bacilli > Caryophanales > Sporolactobacillaceae > Sporolactobacillus > Sporolactobacillus pectinivorans. The sequence continues at coordinate 3,389,436 of NZ_NXGA01000001.1, forward strand.
ACCGGAAGGCGGATGAGCCGGACTTGGTACATCGCCTGACAGGATAATACGTTCCGTTCTATTGTCCGGATCAGGAATTGGTACGGCTGAAAGCAAGGCTTTTGTGTATGGATGGTCAGGATGATTGTACAGGTTTTCGCTTTCCGAGATTTCGACAATCTTCCCCAGATACATGACGCCGACACGATTACTGATATGTCGTACAACACTTAAATCGTGAGCTATAAATATATAGGTGAGGTTAAATTTTTTCTGGAGATCCTGAAGCAGATTGAGCACTTGAGACTGAACCGATACATCCAGTGCGGATACGGGTTCATCGGCAATAATCAGTTTAGGCCGGACAGCGAGCGCGCGGGCGATGCCGATCCTCTGCCGCTGGCCGCCGCTGAACTGATGCGGATAACGTTTGGCCTGATAGGCGCTCAGTCCGACCAGTTCAAGCAATTCCTCAACACGCTTCCGGCGCTGCTTCCGGTCACCCATTTTATGGACAATCATCGGCTCTTCAATAATACTGCCGACAGTCTGGCGCGGGTTAAGCGAAGCGAAAGGATCCTGAAAAATCATCTGGATGTCTTTTCTTGTTTTCCGCATTTCATTTTTTGAAAGATTTAAAATATCTTTGCCCTCAAAGTGAATGCTGCCTTCAGTAGGTTCGATCAACCGCATAATCATGCGGCCCGTGGTCGATTTGCCGCATCCTGATTCACCGACAATGCCGAGTGTTTCACCTTCATTAACAGTAAAACTGACGCCGTCAACAGCACGAACAGTCTCTGAAACCTTGCCTAAGATTCCACTTTTTATCGGGTAGTATTTTTTTAGATTCTCCACTTTCAAAAGCGGTTCATTCATGAATAGGACTCCTTTCTACGCCTGTTTCTGATGCAGAAAGCAGCGTGATTTGTGGCTGTCGCCAATCAGTTCCGGTGCACTTGTTCTGCACTTGTCCATCACATAGTCACAGCGCGGTGCAAACAGGCAGCCGCCTTTAATCGATCCAGGTCTCGGCACGCTACCCTTTATGGTGTAAAGCGTATCCTTCTTGGTGTACAGATCGGGTATCGACCGGATAAGTCCCTCAGTATAGGGGTGGCTCGGGTGGTTAAAAATGTCCCGTACATCCCCCTCCTCGACAACTTTGCCTGCATACATGACAACAACCCGTTTGCACACCTGGGCAACAACTCCCAGATCATGGGTAATTAGTATAATGGCCGTATGGGTCTCACGGTTCAGCTTGGCCATCAGATCCAGAATCTGAGCCTGAATTGTGACATCAAGCGCAGTAGTCGGTTCATCAGCAATCAGCACTTTCGGATCACACGACATCGCTATAGCAATCATTACACGCTGGCGCATCCCACCTGACAGTTCATGCGGATACTCCTTGAGCAACTCCCGCGCACGCGGAAGGCCGACCATTTTCAGCAGTTCCTCGGCACGCGACTCTAATTCCTTTTTAGGCAGATGATTATGTAAACGGATCGCTTCAGTCAGCTGTTCACCAATCGTAAAAACCGGATTAAGCGACGTCATAGGCTCCTGAAAAATCATCGCAATATCATTACCGCGCAGTTTCCGCATACGGGACTCTTTTGCATGACTGATATCTTCACCCTTGTAAATAATCTGTCCCCCCACTATTTTTCCGGGAGGCGAGGGCAGCAAACCCATGATGGACAGTGAAGTCACACTCTTCCCGCAGCCGGATTCACCGACAATACCAAGAATTTCTCCCTCTTTGACAGAAAAAGTAACACCATCGACCGCTGGCACCTCGCCGTCATCCGTAAAAAATGAGGTTTTCAGCCCCTTAACTTCCAAGATTGTTTCACTCAAATGGTTCACCTCCCTCATATGTCACGTATTATAACATTTTGCAACAAACAAAACGTTACATTTAATATTCAAGGGTGTCAACAAGTAAATTCAGTCAATTCAAGAATCTTGACTTTTTCCTTTTCAAATGCCAAAAAACGGATACAATAAAACGCCCTAACCTTTTTCCGGTTAGGGCGTTTTATTTCATGTAAGGTGATTACTGTTTATTTTGCTGCGACTTCTGATTTTGCTGACGTACTTCCTGAGCGTTGGTTTCGCTGCCGAATTCGCTGCCAAGCTGTCCGCTTTGGGACTGGGCATTTTGCTTTTTAACTTGTTCCAGATCCGTGCCCGCAGTTGTTTTCTTAACCATCGAGTATCACCTCCACGACCTTTAACTTTGCCATCTTTAACAAATTTTATGTGTCATTTCGTCGATTTTTTTTCAACCAGTCTATAATTTTCAGAAAAGGGACGGGGAATGGCCGCTTTTCAAACTCCGATACGGGCAGCCACTGCCATCCTTTTTCAGGGTTGTCCGTATCACCTTGGAACTCTCCCGAATACAATGACAAATTCCAGATCAGGTGTGAAAACCGATGCGTATATGTGAAAGATTCTTTTTTCAATTTGACAGACTGCCCGATTTTTTCACAAACTTTTTTCTGAAAAGCAGCTTTCCCCTCTACCGATCGATCAACCATTGGAAATTGCCAGAATCCGGCCAAAAGCCCTGAATCAGCACGTCGCTCAATCAGCAGTCTTCCCTTGCTGTCTTTCAGAAGGAGAACAGCATAATCAGCGGTCTTTACTTTAGTTTTCCCGCTTTTGAACGGATATTCCGTCTGAACGCCCTCATCGTATGCTCTGCAGTAGCACTGAACCGGGCATTCGGCACAATCGGGATTTTTCGGATGGCAGACCATTGCTCCAAGATCCATCAGGCACTGATTGAAAGATGACGGGTCCGCCTCAACAATCAGTTCCCGCACAACACTTTCAAATTTTTTCCTTGTTTTAACTTTGGCAATGTCGTCATCAATCAGAAAAATCCGTGACATGACGCGCATCACATTTCCATCAACAGCTGGCTCAGGCTCACCAAACGCAATGCTGAGCAGGGCGCCGGCGGTATAGGGACCGATGCCCCGAATCGAGAGCAGATCTTTTTTATTATCCGGCACCTGGCCACCGTAACTCGCAACTACTTCCCGCACACCTGTTTGAAGGTTTCTTACGCGGGAATAATAACCCAACCCCTCCCAGCTTTTCAGCGCACTCTCTTCAGAGGCATCCGCCAGAGCTTCAACAGTTGGAAAGTGCTTAATGAATTGATTGTAATAAGGGATTACCGTATCTACCTGAGTCTGCTGTAGCATAATTTCGGACACCCAAATATAATATGGATTATTTGTTTCACGCCATGGCAGACTGCGGCCATTTCTGTGAAACCAGTCCAGAAGATCATGATTAAATTGCTTGATTTGTCGCGGGGTCACTCGTTTCACTCACTCCTGCCATCGTGAAAGTTTGGCTTTATCTATGAAACATATACTATCACCATTAAAGAGTGAAGACACTTATGTAAATTTTTCCGTTTTTATTTCCGCATATATCTCTTTCATTATGACGCGATATGTGCAAAAATAAATGTGTGTAGGTGTAACTAACAAGGGGGATATTCACAAAGTATGGATACAGCCACTCATATTGTGATGGGTTTCGGCCTTGCAGGGCTGGCAACTCTTGATCCGGCAGTTGCCGGAGATCCAACAACGTTCCATGCGATCGTGCTGGGTGCAGTTGCAGGATCCGTCATTCCCGACATTGATACTGTTTTAAAATTAAAAAATAATGCGGCATATATTCGTAATCACCGGGGAATGACCCATTCCCTTCCGGCGACGCTGTTTTGGCCGTTTGCAATATCTGCGCTCGCACTGGTTCTTTCTCCAGACGTGAATGCCATTCACATTCTGCTCTGGACAATGCTTGCCGTTTCACTTCATGTGTTTGTAGATATTTTCAATGCCTATGGGACTCAGGCAATCCGCCCGCTGACCAGCCGCTGGATTGCACTCGGCACGATCAATATTTTCGATCCGTTCATTTTCAGCCTTCACTTAATGGGATTTGCAATCTGGCAGACGGTTGGCCATCCCGGTGTCACGTTTGCAACTATTTATGCAATACTTGCTGTCTATTATATACTCCGGGGCATTCAGCATCATCAGATGGTTCAGTATGTCAGACGCCAGCTTCCGGATCTGACCAAGGTTTACTTGTCTCCGACAATGCGCTGGACGCATTATCATGTGGCAGCGGAAAGTGCCGAACGTTTTTACGTCGGTAAGCTTGACGGCAAGAAGCTGGTATTAATTGATGCATTTGAACGTGAGCCGATCAATTTTGATAATAAAATGATTCGTCTGGCCAGCCGTGATAAAAATGTCCGCGCATTCCTGTCATTTTCACCCATCTATCGTTGGAGCACCTATGAAAGAAACGGACATTTCGTGATCCAGCTCACAGATCTCCGTTATTTTTCCAGAGGCATGTATCCCTTTACAGCAACAGTCTGGATTGGACAGAATATGAAAGTCCAGAGTTCATTCACCGGATGGGTTTACAGTGAGAAGAAACTGCAGAAGAAACTTGTGCTTGCCCGATCAAAATAATTGTTGATTTTAAAAGCGTGCCGGTTGTTGGCATGCTTTTTTTTGTACAGAAACTTATGAAGAATGAGGTTCAGCATTGGTGTTCTGTGAAAATCAGACGCCTTATCCCGGCTGTTCACCCGAATCTGGAATCGAACCGGGCATTCATTTTTTCTTTTTAAGCAGCGAAATCGGATAGGCGTACAGTTTTTCGGAGCCTTCAAATCCTCCCCAGGCTAAAATGCCTTTCATATGGTGAATTTTGAACGCAAGATCCCTTACAAAATAGGTCTGCCCGGATTTGAAATCTTCCGGATCCATGAGATACGCTCTTGCCATATCTATTTTGCGTTCATAAACAGCCAGCTCGCTGACCATGCCAAGCTGCTCCGATTTTCGTGCCTGATCAGTAAACGCCCCAATTTTTTGAGTCAGCTCAAAAGGAGTCATTTCACTAAAACGCTGTTCCATGCATGCCACCCCGTTTCATAATGGCACAACCATGATCAGAAGGTCACCCCTTTGAACAGGACCTACAAATTTCCTGTTGTCCGTTCTTCTATAAAAGACATGATTGCATCGGCTGGGAACCCTTTTCTATACAAATAGGCCTTCACCTTCTGAGTAAATTCGGATCCGTTAAATTTTTTGAATTTCTGCATTGCTTTTTCACCTTGATAAGCGAGTGCACTCTTTTCATTTTCTTCAAGAAATGACTCAAGCTCGCCGATCACCTGATCTGAAATTTTCCGGGAATAGCCTCTCTGCATCAACAACCGTGAAAGAACCTGTTTTGCTTCTACAGAAGATTTTTTATTTTTGACTGATGCGAGCTGCTTCGTCAGGTACTTTCTTGCATGATCAAGCTGATCGTCTTCCGGGAAAAGAGTATCCGATTCTGCGGCAATTTCCTGATCCACACCAGCCTGGAGTAATTCGCGATAAATCATTTGCGGTCCCTTTGTTGAAAGTTGGATTCTTGTCCGGATAAATGATTCGGCAAAAGCCTGATCATCCAGCAATTTTTCGTCTCTAAGCTGCTGAAGTGCAAAGGCAATCTGCCCCGGACTGAATTCTTTTTTCCCCAGATACTCTTTCATTTCATGAACGCTGCGCATACGATACGAAAGATAACGCAGTCCTGCGTGATAGGCGCGTATACCTTCCGCCTCCCGGCGAAGCCTGTTCAGCTGGCCGTCTGAAAGAGAAAGCCCCTTGCGCAGCTCATCGTGCACCAGAACATCCTCATGGATATTCAGCGTCATGGTCTGCCCATCATCTTGAGCAATATCAATGTTATAAAATCCGCTCTCTTTTTCATCCGCTCTGATCTGGATGATCACCGGCATCGTTCTCATCCTCTCGCCCTTTATAGAGGTGTTCCAAAAGCTACCTTTTCGAACAGGCTCTTACACATAGTAATCATAACATATCTTTGAAAAAAAATAGGACATCTATGGACGTTCGGACTCTATTGTATCATTTCGCCTATAGAATACTTGGATCGGAACTGCTTTCTCCAAACCGTTCATTAATTCTGGATTGGGGCTCTGGAAAGTTTCTTATATTATAATCGATTTTATCGGCATATGTGGAAAAAAGAAAAAAGTAATTTACTTTTCTGAATTTGTTAGGTCAACTCATTTCTGATTGTCAATAACTTTGTGGGTAAGTGGATAACTCTGTTCATACTGTGCTGCATATAAAGTCGAATTGTGATTTATTTTGTAGACAACTTTCAGACGTTCTGTGGATCATGTGGACAACCCAGTGAAAATCCATAAAATGCGCTACGAAAATATGTCAAGTCTGTGGATAACTCTGTGGATGGTGTTCCTAACTTTTTTATAAAAAATATACAAAAATAAGGTTGTTTTTTTACGATTCTTAACATATTATTCTTATTTCGCCCCAATGTAGAAAAAAATCCTTCCGTTGAATCACGCAAGTTCCGATTGGAAGGATTTTTTTACCATATCCCAGGAGACAGAATTCTTTCTACCATTAGATCGTCAAGACTTTTGAAGTGATAGCCCTGTTGTTTCAGTTCTTTGATGACGCGGGGAAGTGCCTCTGCATTATCGCGTGAAACTGTATGAAGCAGTAAAATGGCTCCGGGATGAATCCGTTTCATGATATGATCATACGCATAGTCTGCACCATGTTGCTCATCACGTAGCCAGTCCTTGTAGGCGGCCGACCAGAAAACGCTGATATATCCTTCATCTTTGGCCAGCTTTAGCGAACGCTCGCTAAACGTACCACGCGGCGGACGCAGGTAAGTCATTGTTTTTTTACCCGTCAGTTTCGAGTAGGCTTGCTTCAGTTTCTGAAGCTCCTGCTCATATTTTTCATCGCTGATTTTCGACAAATCCGGATGTCCCCAGGAATGATTGCCGATGATGTGCCCTTCGCGAACCATTCTTTTGACAAGTTCCGGTTGGTCATTGATATAGTGACCGGTGATAAAAAAGGCTGCCGGTACTTTTTCTTTTTTCAGTGTATCAAGAATTTTTGCCGTATAGCCGGCCTCATACCCGTTATCAAACGTGAAATAAATATTTTTGCCCGCTGAGTTTCCAATATAGATTCCATCGTATTTTTTAAGCAGTGCTTCATATTCCGGTTCTGTTGTTGCCGGATGGTTGTTTTTTGCCGGTTTAAAGTACCAGTCTTCCGCTGAGCCCGCATCCGGATGCCAGACGAATCCGGATGCGGCCAGAAGCACCGCAAGAATTATTTTTTTCAAAACTAATCACCTCTCAATTAGGGTGACCCGATTCTTCATGTTTTATGTGGTTTATTTGGTGCCCAATCCTTCCTCCCAGTCATCGCAAAAACGTTTGACTTTGATTTCAAGGTCATCCAGCATACCAAGCAGCTTGTTTAAATCCTCCGGTCCCGCAGAATCTGATTCCAGTGCATTTATCATGTAAGAAAGCAGTCTGATTCTGTTTTTCAGATAGGCCACCTGATCGGATTTTGAGTCTGTTGCTCTTCCCATAAATATGCCCCCTGCAAATGTGTCACTTCATTTCTTATCTACTTTAGCACATTGCCGGGCACAGTTTTCCTCCTGGGCTCATTTGAGCGGAACATATTAGCAAAAGCCAAATCATGCGAATTTTACTGTGCCAAATAACGCAGCGACAAATGATCCTGAATCGGCATCCAGGCACCGATGCCTTGCTGCATAATGTTCTTCACTTCGAGGTTCGCATTGCCGGCTTTGAGCACCAAATACACTTCTCCGTAAGTGATTTTCCCTTTTTCATTGACGGCCGGCACATACCCGTACAAATGACCGATCTGTTTTGCCTGTACCTGGTATGGGCGATCAATCCTTGTTCCGCTGCCGATGATGGTTGAAAAGGAGATCGGCAAATGTGTTTTCTGCATAGCTTTTGCCATAATCAATTGATTGACTTCGTCTTCTTTAGGCACCTCGGCTGTCAGCCCGCCGGTAATCTTTGCCTGAACTTTTTGTACATAGACCAGCTTCTGCCCGCTTTCACTGCCGCGGGCGTCCACAGCGTTATCATTGATTTTCTTGTATTCCCAGTTTACGGAGGTTTCTTTTGACTTATAATTCAACGGCCACTCGCCCAGATATATTTTTGCCGAATAGCCGATCGACCACTTAGAAGGATGGATAGACGACTCATTCAGAAGCCGGATCAATGTCGGATTCTCTATCGGAACATTCGCTGTTTCTAACAATGATTTTGTGCGGCCCCCGGGCACGAGTTCCGATGTATCATGCGACGGATTCGGATACGTGTTCTCCTTGGAAATGTCGACCACAGATTCAGGTAATTTGTCCGGCAGAGGCCCTTTTGCATCAGCGGTCTGAAAACAACAGAGAAGAGCGGCAATACAGCAAAGAAAAGGCAGGATTTTTTTCATATCGGATCGCTCCTTTTTTCCTTATTTTCTTCACGGGGGATGAAAATTATCCGGAATACAAAAAAGCGCCGGCACGGATGTGCACGACGCAAAAAGGCAGAAATAGAGGCCGGTCAGTTAAAAAGGTGCAGCTCCCCGATCCGTTCCGCTGCTTCAGCCAGGCGCTCCGGTTCCGTCAGCAACCCGACACGGATATAATTTTCCCCCAGGGATCCGAAACCGATTCCCGGAGCAACCACGACATGCGCCTTATCCAGCAGATACTCAAAAAACGATTCAGAAGTGTACCCCTTTGGTACCGGAAGCCAGCCGAAGAAAGACCCTTTTGAAGGTACAGCATCCCATCCGATTTTATGAGCGGCATCAAAGAATGCATTGCGCCGCGTTTCATAGCGGCGGACCAGATCGCGGACACAATCCTGCGGTCCAAGCAGCGCTTCGGCACTTGCCTCCTGAATCCCTCCGAACAGGCTGACATAATAGTGATCCTGAATCAGTTCAATCGCCTCAATCACGCTTTTATTCCCTAATGCGAAACCAACCCGCCATCCTGCCATATTATAGGTTTTCGAGAGAGTATACATCTCAACACCGACGTCTTTCGCTCCCGCAGTCTGCAGGAAACTGCGCGGACGGACTCCGTCAAAGCCAAGTGCTCCGTAAGCGAAATCATGAACAACACAAATATGATGTCTGGCTGCAGTCTCGACCGTCTGCTCAAAGAAATCCGCCGGTGCTGTGGCGGCAGTCGGGTTGTTCGGATAATTGAGGAACATCAGTTTCGCCTGATCAAGCACCCGTTCAGACATCGAAGCGTAATCCGGCAAAAAAGCATTTTCTCTTAGCAGCGGCATCTTCTCAACATGAAGATTAGCGAGAGCGAATCCGGACAGATAATCCGGATACCCCGGATCAGGCATCAGCACTGTATCGCCGCTATTCAGCAGGCATTCACCGATCTCAACAAGCCCCGTTTTCGAACCAAACAGAATGGCAACCTCTGTTTTTGGATCAAGATCAACATCGTACTCGCGCTTATAGAAAGCGGCAATTGCTTCCTTAAGAAAGTCATAACCCCGGAATGGTGAATATTTATGATACAGCGGATTCTCCGAAGCCTTCTGCAGCGCACGCACAATATGTCCCGGCGTCGGCTGATCCGGGTTGCCCTGCCCGAGATTGATGACATCGTAGCCCTTGGCGACTGCCGCATTTGTTTTCACCACAAGATGCGCAAAAAATTGTTTAGGAAGCCGGTTTAAAGCGTTTGATTTTGGATAGTTAACCATAAAAGTCCACCTCACTAACTGATAAAGATCATTTTCAAACCGATATAACAACAGATATAATAATAAAGAAACAATTACTGTCATTGTCGAAGAAAAAAATGAATTTGTAAAGCATATTCAGATTTTAATCTTTTTTTATAAAGAATCTCGTGAAGCGAAAAGCAGCAGACAGCTTAACAGAGCCATAAAGAAACCCGTCAACAGTTTTGAACTGAACGCCGATTGGAGGAGAAAAAATGAAAATGGTGCTGATGCAATTAGACATCGCTTTCGGGGAACCGGAAAAAAATATTCGGCACGCTGAAAAACTGATGCGTGAAACGCTCAGAGAAAAAACAGATGTCATGATCCTGCCCGAGCTGTGGACCACAGGCTATGATCTGAAAAATTTGGATCATACTGCGGACGCAGAGGGTGAAAAAATAAAAAAAATCGCCGGTGCATGGGCAAGAAATATGAATGCCAATGTCATAGCCGGATCGATTGCCCAAAAAACGGAGTCCGGCATATTCAATACGCTATTTGTTTTCAACAGGGAGGGCACCCGTATCAAAGAGTACAGTAAAGCCCATCTTTTCCGGTTAATGAACGAAGAAAAGTTTCTGGAGGCCGGCAAACAGGACGGGCTGTTTATGATTGACGATATTCCGGCAGCCGGTTTTGTTTGTTATGACATCCGCTTTCCGGAGTGGATCCGGAAGCATGTCCTGTCGGGAGCCCGGTTGCTTTTTATCCCAGCCGAGTGGCCAAAACCGCGACTGGATCACTGGCGTACCCTGCTTACCTGCCGCGCAATTGAAAACCAGGCTTATGTGATCGCCTGTAACCGCGCAGGCAGTGATCCGGATAATGTATTTGCGGGACACTCGATGGTGATCAGCCCGTGGGGAGAAATTCTTGCCGAGGCGGGTGAAGAGGAGACCGTGCTTACGGTGGATATAGATCTTTCAGCTGTCGATACTATACGGTCGCGCATTCCGATATTCGAAGACCGCAGGCCCGAGCTTTATTAAACCCGGACAAATCCAGATGACGGCAGATCGCTTTTTTGATGCTTGTTGAGCGCTTATTTCACATGTGAAAGGATATCAGAATGGATTCCCGTTTTTATCACTCATTTCGATTTTCGTTATTAATTGGCTCAGTATTTATCTGCGGCACTGCAGAAGGCATGCTACTTCCACTGATCGCATCCCTGCTGGAAAAAGAAGGTGTTCCGCCGATAGTCAACGGTGCGGGGACAACCGCGCTTTATCTCGGGATGCTGCTGTCTCTTCCCTTTATGGAAAAACCTATGCAGAAACTCGGCTACAAAACATTCCTGTTCACAGGATTGATGTTGATCACCCTGTCACTTTTTCTTTTCCCGCTTTGGTTTAATCTAGGGTTCTGGTTCATTTTGCGGCTTGCAGTCGGCATTGGCGACAGTATGCTTCATTTTGCCGCACAAACCTGGATCACGATCAGAAGCCCCAGCAAAAAAAGGGGACAAAATATTGCGATGTATGGTTTGTCTTTCGGGCTTGGATTTGCCGCCGGCCCTCTGCTTGTTCGTTTGCTCGTTTTCGGCACAGCCGTTCCTTTTATAACCAGTGCCGTGCTCTGTCTTGTCTTTCTCCTCCCGCTTCTTCTTTTGAAAAATGAATATCCGGAGAAAACCGCTCCGAAGGGGCATTCGCTCAAATACGGATTACTGCGGTACAAGCAAGCCATCGCCGCTGTATGGTCCGGCCTGGTCGCCACTTTCGGGTACGGATTTATGGAAGCTTCGCTCAATAACAGCTTCCCTGTTTTTGCTTTAAGAAGCGGATTTGGACTGGATGACGTTTCTTCACTGCTCCCGATTTTTGTTGCCGGAGGACTGCTGACGCAGTTTCCAATCGGCATGATCGGGGATCGGATTGGCCGGAAAATTCTCCTTCCTCTGCTTTCTTTACTTGGTGCGGCAGCATTCGCTCTCTCAGGAGTGATGTCCGCAAGCTACTACGGGCTTTTTTTTACATTCCTTGCAGCAGGTATGCTGATCGGTTCACTCTACTCGCTCAGCATGAGCTATGTCAGTGACATGCTTGATCGGCCGCTGATTCCGCTTGGCAACATCCTGATGAGCTTCTGCTACAGCATCGGATGCATGGCCGGGCCGGTTGCAAGCAACTCATTGATCAGACCTTTTCCAAGAGGCGGCCTTTTTTTCGGCATCTCATTCATCCTGCTCATTGTCTCTCTCAGCTCAAGTCTCCAGCGAAAACGCCACACAGGAAAGAAACAGCCGGCCGTGACTCAGAGTACGGAGACTGCCCGCTCATGAGAGAAAAGCGGTCGATCAATCGAATCCACCGGTACGCCTTCCGGTCAGACGCATACCCTGTTAAGGCAGGGCACTGAACAGGGCTGCCCCAAGGAGGAGTGTCTTTTGAAAAAAATTCTGATACTGCCTGACCTGGCATTAGCGACTCATTGGATGAACCGGCCTGTTACGCGGGAAGAACTGATCGGCAAACCGCTGCTGATTCATTTCTGGTCGGTCAGCTGCCATAAATGCAAGCAAGCCCTGCCGGTCATCCAGGCGATCCGTGACCGGTACGCGGGCACCTTGAATACTGTCGCAATTCACCTGCCTCTTTCCGAAAGTGATCGCGATATTAATGAAGTGGCTCGCATTTGCGCGATGTACGGAATCAGTGAGCCTCTCTTGATTGACAACACCCGTCAGATTGCCGGTGCATTTGACAATCGCTATGTTCCGGCTTACTACCTGTTTGATAGTTGGGGAAATCTGGCTGAATACCATCTTGGCGAGCGCGGGGCGCTGAGAATCCAGGGCGCTGCTGACCGCCTGCTGACGTCATTTTGAAAAGAAAATGAACACCTTATTCTTGAAAAAACGTACCATACTAAAAAGCACATGGCCAATTAACGCGCCGGTCACATTCAGCAATATGTCGTCAATATCAAAAATCCGTGCGGCAAACAGATATTGTGCCGTTTCGATAAATAAGCTGAGCACGAACCCAAGCAATAGCGTCAGAAGAAAAAAACGCACTTTGAAAAATAGAAGCGGGAACAGCACGCCCATGGGAATAAAGAGGATCACATTCCCCAACACATTTTTCAGTATCAATTCTGGTTCTCTGCTCTTCAGCATAAGCTGGATGCTGCTGAAAATTTCTAAATTAACGGACTGTCCGTAAGTATAGTAATTATGCGTGAACAGTGTAAGGATGAGCAGTGTCGTTAGATAACAGACGAACAGTACAATAAACAGCGGTCGTTTCTTTGTTATTTTCAGCAACCGGCACGCCCCCCTGTACTGCTATAAATATGAGGCACAGCCGTTTCTCATGACCAGCTTGTTCCGTCATCTGACTGCCTCTTATTTTTCATTTTGGAAGCCTGTTTTCTTGTCCGTGACCAAGTGATAACAGATCGCATTAATCTGGCCGCCAAGAATCACCGTGAAAGCGGTCAGATAAAACCAGACCATCAATATAATAATTCCGCCGAGTGTGCCATAGGTGGACGTATAGTGCCCAAAATAGCGTACGTAGAAAGAAAAAGCGTAGGATGCCAGCTGCCAGCCAAGTCCTGCGACCACGGCGCCAATCATGACGTCTTTCAATTTCAAACGCATGTTAGGTCCGAGGCTATAGAGAAATGCGAAGATGATAATGATCACGGCAAAAGTGACAAAAGTGCTGATCACCGACCACAAATCGGTGAATGTATCAGGCATGCCCAGCTGGTGAAAAAGCGTCTCCGCCCACGCTACCGAAGCGACGTTTACAGCCAGTGTCATCGCAATCGCAAAAACCATGGCTACAGTTAAACATACCGCCAAAACCTGTATTACGATAAAAGAGCGCGTTTCCCTGACATGATAAGCCCGGTTCAGCGTGCGGATTAGGGCATTCACCGCACCTGACGCGGGCCAGAGGGTAGCGATCACACCAATTGAAAGCAGGCCCCCGCTTTTTGTAAACACGCTGCCAAGGTTCTGCCTGATCAGCGACATGACTTCTCCCGGCAGGTACTGACCGAGAAACAGAATCAGCTGCTCCTGTGTCAGCCCGAGATATGGGAGAATGGCAAATAAAAAAATCACAAGCGGAAAAAGTGACAACAAAAAATAATAGGCCAATGTTGCCGCCAGATCCACTGTGTGATCTTCAACAAAACGTTTGCTGAGAAACTTAACAAATATCTCTATTTCTTTGAGCTTTCTTCTCTTCCCCACGTTTCTCATCCCCAAATTATTCCCTTTTCTCTATTAGGGATTGAATGACGAATGGCTGCTGTGATTTTTCCTGGAGCCGTTGTTTCCTGATGCCTTAATCTTTCGGTCCGTCGCAGGCTGTTTCGGCATTGTTCCGGGATTCGGCACCGAAGTTTCATTCTCGAGACGCTGCAGTGCATCTTGTTCCGAATCAACCAGAACAGGATCATCAAAACGGGCAATATTCTGTCCGGCACGCCTGATTTTTCCAGCCATTTCCGTGATTTCATTACCGGCTTCCATCACGTATTGGTAAGTGTTTCCTGTGCTGGTTCTGGCCTTGCCTGCACAATCGACCATCTGCTGGAAATCTTCTGAGACTTCGCGTGCAAGCCCTTTGATCCGCGTTCCGGTTACTGTCAGATATCGGCCAACCTGATCCGGATGCCTGTAAACGGTCTGAATCAGCTTGCCGCTGTTTGTCGCCGCTGTTGACAGACGGTTTCCCCATACCGACCGGGTTTCACGGCCAAACAGAGACAAACTGCAACCGATCACGCCTCCGATCAGCATAAACATGCCCATCCGGCTTCTGCCATAAATGCTCATCAGACTCTGCCTCCTTGCAGTTTAAATAATCCTTAAAGGATTACATGTTTAGTCTGCGCAGTGGTTCTGATTAATATAGAGGAAAAAGAAGCCTGGGTCTGTAAAAATTTAGAACGGCGGTGTCCATCCCCTCAAGAGTTCTTCGAGCAACACGTTAGTCCCCTTGTCGATCAACCGATAAACTTCATCAAACCTGCCGGTATAATAAGGGTCAGGTACATCCCTTCCACCACGGTCATCCAGCAGCTGCATAAAGCGGCTGATTTTCTTATTTGTCGATGGATCAATTCCTGCCATCCGAAATAGATCCTGTTCATTCATCCGATCCATGGCGATAATCTGGTCAAATCGCAGCAGATCATCAGCAGTAACCGTACGCGCCTGAATGCCACTGAATGTAATTCCGGCTCTGTTCAATATTTTTCTTGTCCCGGGATGCGGTACATCACCGGTATGCCAATTTCCTGTCCCTGCTGAATCCACTTGGATTCTGTCCGCGGCACCACACTTATTGACTTTGTCGCGAAAGACAGCCTCTGCCATCGGCGATCGGCAAATATTGCCGAGGCAAACGAAAAGTACGCGAATCATTTTACATCATCCTTATTTTAACGCTGAATAGCCAGGTCTGAAAACGATTGCTTTTGTAAATGCTATCCTTGATGCTGAATCATTTATCCTCAACCTTTATCTTAATGATAACAATTAATTTTCTGAACAACAAAAACGGAGAATGATTACAAATTGT
Source organism: Sporolactobacillus pectinivorans (assembly GCF_002802965.1). Lineage (NCBI taxonomy): Bacteria > Bacillati > Bacillota > Bacilli > Caryophanales > Sporolactobacillaceae > Sporolactobacillus > Sporolactobacillus pectinivorans. Next base: position 3,404,685 of record NZ_NXGA01000001.1, read on the forward strand.
TTTCTTATGCTACAATGATGAGTAAAAAAACAGTAAGGAGATAAAAATGAAAACACTGAATCAGCAGTGGAATCTGGATCCGATTTTCAAAGGCGGAAGCAACTCTGCCGATTATAAAGAGTTTCTGGATCAGTTGGAAAATGACATTGCGGACTACAAAAAAGGCCTGAAAGTAAGAACCCATCCTTTCACTGCAGACAGCGCCAATGATTTTCGCAAGTGTGTGCTCAATTATGAAAACCTGGATCAAAGACTGGGCGAGGCGGCTGCGTTTTCCGAATGCCTGAACGCTCAAAATATGAAGGACGAGAAGGCAACATCACTCAGCAACCGCATACAAAGTTTATCCGCAGACTTCAATTCATGCAGCACACTGCTGAATACAATACTTCGTACGATTTCGGACGAGGACTGGAAGATTCTGACCGGGGCAGGAATGGAAGAGATACGCTTCGCTCTTCAGGAGAGAAGAAACCTTTCAAAAAAGAAACTTCCTTCCGAGCAGGAAGAATTGATCGGCAGCCTTTCCGTCGATGGTTATCACGCCTGGGGCAATCTATACTATGCACTGGTGGGAAAAATCAAAATCCCATTGGATCATCCGGAAAAGGGAAAAGAAGTACTTTCAGTCAGCCAGGTAAACAATCTGCTTGACGATGCTGATCGCAGCATCCGTAAATCAGCATTCGAAGTGCTTGAATCTTCATGGTCAGATAGCGGGGACTTGTTTGCCGCGACACTGAACCACGTCGCAGGCTACCGCCTTTCGGCTTATAAAGCCAGAGGCTGGGATGATGTTCTGGACGAACCGCTGGACTACAACCGCATGTCCCGCGAGACTCTGGATATGATGTGGCAGACCACAAACGAATATAAACCTGAATTGGTAAAATTTCTTGACCGGAAAGCTCAGCTGCTCGGACTGAAAAAACTATCCTGGTTCGATGTCGATGCTCCACTCACCCGCAGCAGTAAAAAAATTTCATATGAAGAAGCTGCAGGCTTTGTCGTTGACAACTTCAAAACGTTCAACCCGAAAATGGCGGATTTTGCGAAAAATGCACTGGAAAACCGCTGGATTGAAGCGGAAAACCGCAGCAACAAGCGGCCGGGCGGTTTCTGCACGAGTTTTCCGATCACCGGCCAGTCACGCATCTTCATGACGTTCAGTGGAACAGCAGCGAACACTTCAACCATTGCCCATGAACTCGGCCATGCTTACCATCAGTCAGTTATGAATAACCTGCCCTATCTCTCCCAGCATTACGCGATGAATGTGGCAGAGACCGCATCGACATTTTCAGAAATGATCGTCGGCGATGCTGCGGCATCGGCAGCCAAAACTAAAGATGAGAAGCTGGCATTCCTAAGCAATAAACTGGAACGCAGCATCGCACTGCTGATGAATATCCATGCACGTTTTCTTTTTGAAACGCGTTTTTATGGCGAACGGAAAAAGGGCATGGTCAGTGTGGAGCGTCTGAATGACTTAATGCTTCAAGCGCAAAAAGAAGCTTATTTGGACTCGCTCGATGTCTATCATCCGACATTCTGGGCATCCAAACTCCACTTTTATATCACAGATTGGCCTTTCTACAACTTTCCTTATACTTTCGGCTTCCTCTTCAGTACAGGCATTTACGTACGCGCCTTGAAAGAAGGAAAATCATTTGCTGAAAAATATGATGCGCTGCTTCGCGATACGGGCAGAATGACTACCGAACAACTGGCTGAAAAACATCTCGGTGCAGATCTTACTTCACCTGATTTCTGGCGTACGGCGCTCGACTACTGCCTTCGGGATGTGAATGAATTCTTAGCTTTAACTGAGTGATGTGCAAGACGGATCAGGAAATTCGTCAAGATAAACTCTCTGCATGGACAAAAAACCCTTTTGATTATAGAATGATGAAGTGGTAATCAATAATAATTTTAATTAATAATTCATGCTGTCACCTAACGGATGACAGCATGTTCCGTTTTAAGAGCTATGAAGATGATTACCATTATCAATTAGAGATATTTTTTTCACTCTTCAACTGTAAGAAAGTTAGCAAATGCCAACAATGAAAAGAGGTTATCTGTCATGGGACAAGGAAAGAGCGGAATGAATCAGAAATTGAATGTACTTCGGGCCGGCGTTCTTGGAGCAAATGACGGCATTGTATCAACAGCCGGAATCGTTATCGGTGTTGCCGGGGCAACTACAAACACGATGACGCTGGTTATTTCAGGCTTGGCCGGTCTTGTTTCCGGTGCCCTTTCCATGGGCGGGGGTGAATATGTTTCAGTCAGCACACAGAAGGACACAGAAAAAGCAGTTGTCGCTGCAGAGGAAGCCGAACTTAAAGATGACTATGAAGGTGAAATCAACGAACTCGCAAAAATTTATGAAAAAAACGGGCTTTCTGAAGAACTTTCTAGAAAAGTTGCCATTGAACTGATGAGTAAAGATGCGCTCGGCGCACACGCTGCAGCAGAACTGGGTGTGAACCCGGCTGATCTTGTCAATCCATGGCATGCCGCATTTTCATCAATGATTTCTTTTGCGATCGGAGCGATTCTTCCTTTTCTGTTCATTGTCCTGATGCCGATTTCCGTGCGTGTTATTTTTACGGTCATAGCAGTTCTGCTTGCTCTGGCGCTGACGGGATTCGTCAGCGCTAAACTGGGTGGAGCGGCGAGCCGGCCGGCAATTGCCAGGAATGTGATTGTCGGTGCGCTGACCATGACCATTACTTACACCGTCGGTCATCTTTTATAAAATAACCGCAGAATAGAATCATCGGCAATTTCCTTCGCCCGCGGGGAAATTGCTTTTTTGTCTCTATAAAAAAGCACAAAATTTTAACTGATTTGATTATAGTATAAGCGGCCGAACAGACATCGGATCTTCGACTAAGAACGTGCATGTCCTGTGCACAACGTCGAAGTCACCGCATCCTGCTGAAGTACGTCCTCCTGTGGCATGTTCGGCATTAGGCCGTCACAACTAAGGCTCAGCCTGCGCCAGAGGTTTGGTTTTGCCAAGTTTTCTTTATGAGGAACCTACTCTTCCCCCTTCCGCAAATTTTTCAGCTATAATGACTATATATTGCATAAAGGACAGCCAACAATTCAGGATGGAAAAGTTGTGCATCTCAGAGAGGAGAATGGTTTTGAATTTGGAGGGCGAAGACTTGATTCACCGTATCCGCACGGCTTCTAAAAAAGAGCCGGCAGATTTAGTGATAAAAAATGGAAAGGTGGTCGACGTTTTCAGCGGGAAACTGATTGAGGCTGATATCGCGATTACAGGCGGCACCATTATCGGACTGGGAAGTTACGAGGGAAAAAGGATTTTGAATGCGGAAGGAAAGATCGTCAGCCCCGCCCTGATTGACGGGCACGTGCATATTGAGTCCTCAATGCTGACGCCGGGAGCGTTCGCCGGCGTACTTGCCGCTCATGGAGTTACATCAGCGGTGACCGATCCGCATGAAATTGCCAATGTACTTGGTGCAGACGGAATCCGTTTTATGCTGGAACGTGCGGCGGACAGCCTGATCGATATCTATGTCATGCTGCCCTCTTCGGTACCGGCTACTTCGTTTGAACACAACGGTGCCACGCTTCACGCTGAAGATCTCGAACCGCTTTTTGAAAATGATCATGTGCTTGGGCTTGCCGAAGTGATGGATTTTCCGGCCGTTCTGAACGCCGATCCGCTGATGGTCGAAAAGCTGCTGATGACCCGCAGACATTCATGGAGGATCGACGGTCATGCGGCCGGACTGGATGCGGACGGGGTGAATGTATATAAAGCTGCCGGCATCCGAACCGACCATGAGTGCGTAAACATTGATGAAGCGAAAGATCGCCTGTCGCGCGGCATGTACATCATGATCCGCCAGGGCACGGTGGCCAAGGATCTGCCGCAGCTGATCGGGCTTGTCGATGAAACGAACAGCAGGCGCTTCCTGTTCTGCACGGATGACAAATACACAGACGATTTGATCTCAGAAGGCAGTGTCGACTACAACGTCCGAATGGCGATCCGCAGCGGGCTCGACCCGATTACCTGCATCAAAATGGCTTCCCTCAACGCTGCGGAATGCTACGGGCTGCGCACAAAAGGGGCAATTGCACCGGGCTACGAAGCGAATTTTCTGCTGCTTGACGACCTGGACAGCTTCTCCATAGATAAAGTCTACGTCCGTGGCGTACTTGTCTCTGAAAACGGGAAAGCAGTCATGAAACATTCAGCGCACACTGTAAAAGCTGAGGATCATCCTTTGATCCTGCCCGAGCTGACACCGGAAAAATTCCGGATTAAAATCGGTCCAACGCAAAAAGCGCACGTGATTGAGATCATCCCGAACAGTCTGGTTACTCGTGACACTGTTGAAAAAGTGCCTGTTCAGGACGGCAATTTTTCTTCTTCTGAAAGAGAAGATTTGCTGAAAATGGCCGTCATTGAACGCCACAAGGGCCTCGGAACAATCGGATTGGGCATTGTCAAAGGCTTTGGATTGAAATCCGGAGCAATTGCCACAACTATCGCCCATGATTCCCATAACCTGGTCGTCACCGGATATAGTGATTCGGATATGATCGCAGCTGCTGAAAGACTTAAGGCGCTAAAAGGCGGCATGGTGGTCATTAACAAGGGAAAAGTGACGGCGGAACTGGCCCTGCCGATTGCCGGATTAATGACCGACGCAGCTGCTGAAGAGGTGGCGGAAAAACTGGCGGTGTTAAGACAGGCGGCCGCGGCACTGGGGGCCTCTGAATCATTCAACCCGTTCCTGACCTTGTCCTTTCTCAGCCTTCCGGTCATTCCCGATCTGAAGCTGACAGACACCGGACTGTTTGATGTGCGCACCTTCTGCCACATTCCGGTTTCCGCCGGCTGACGGCTTTTAATATCAAGGAGGTTTCTGTTTTTGTCACTGCCTGAATTGTTCATCAAAAAAATGTCTCATTTGCTGGGTCGTGAGTCAGAAACTTTTTTTAAAACTTATGACCAGAAACGCACATTTGGATTGCGTGCGAACCTGCTGAAGATCACAGCAGATCAATTGAAAAATATTTCAAGATTTCATCTTCGGTCCGTCCCGTTTTGCTCTGCAGGTTTTTACTATACAGAATCGGATGAGCCTGGGAAGCACCCTTTTCATCAGGCTGGACTGTATTACATACAGGAGCCCAGTGCAATGTTTGTCGCAGAAACTTTGGATGCGAAACCCGGAGAGCGCGTGCTTGACCTCTGCGCCGCACCTGGGGGAAAATCGACGCAGATCGCTGTTTCGATGCACAACCAAGGCTTGCTCGTCAGCAATGAAATCTATCCGAAACGCGCCAGAGCGCTTTCTGAGAACATAGAACGCATGGGAATTACAAATACACTGGTCACGAACGAAACACCGGAACATCTGGCCGATTATTTCCCGGGCAATTTCGACAAAATTCTCGTTGATGCGCCCTGTTCCGGAGAGGGCATGTTCCGAAAAGATCCGGATGCTATGCGGTACTGGAGCCCGGATCACGTCAGAGCATGTGCCGCGCTCCAGAGTCAGATCCTTGACCATGCATACAGCATGCTGCGGGAAGAGGGTATTCTTGTTTATTCCACATGCACCTTTTCTCCCGAAGAAGACGAGCGGGCGATTGAGCAGTTTTTGGAAAAACATCCAGATCTGGCACTCCTGCCTATTGAAAAAAACAGGGGCATCACAGACGGACAACCGCAATGGATAGATCCAGTAGATCCGGAACTTAGCAAAGCAGCCCGGCTCTGGCCGCACCATCTTGATGGAGAAGGACATTTCGTTGCAAAGCTTCAGAAACACGGTACCGCGCCCACACGAAAAATTAGACTGATGCCGTCTGAAAAAGAAGTGCTGCTTAAAGATTACCGCACGTTTGAGCATCAGACTTTGACAGAAAAATTAAGTGGTGTATTTCACTTTATGGGTAATCAGCTCTTTCTTATTCCTGAAAATTGTCCGGATTTCAGCAAACTGAAAGTGATCCGTGCCGGGCTGCACCTTGGCGAACAAAAGAAAAATCGGTTCGAACCAAATCATGCACTTGCACTGGCTTTGCCGACTAGTTCTTTTCAATTTGTCTTTCCACTGGACACGACAGGCAGCGACTGGGATCATTATCTGCGTGGGGAAACATTGTCATCTCCTACCACCTTGAAAGGTTGGACGGCGGTCACTATTGACAGATTTCCACTGGGCTGGGGAAAAGCTTCAAGCGGCACGCTGAAAAATTTTTACCCGAAAGGGCTGCGCCGTAGAGGTTTAAATCATTGATATTACGGAGGAATTTTTGCCATGCCATTGTTAAAAAGCGGAGAAACCATCGGGCTGATTTCCTGCTCGGACGGATTGCGCCCGGAAGAGCGGCCACTTGTGGAAAATGTGATCCGCGTGCTGACTTCTATGGGACTGAAAGTAAACATGGCCGAGACGATTTATCGACTGGCCGATACCCCATTCAGCGGTTCGCCCGCCCATCGCGCTGGGGAACTGATGCGTCTATTTAAAGATCCAAGTATTAAAGTCATTTTTGATCTATCCGGTGGGGACAGTGCCAACCAGATCCTGCCCTATCTTGATTATGATTCCATTTGTACATCGGATGCCGTATTTGTCGGTATCAGCGATTTATCTGTGCTTAATAATGCCATTTTTACCCGATGCGGAAAAATTTCCTACCATTATCGGATCAAAAACCTGACTGAAACATTTGCCACAGAGCAGAAAACCTTCTTTTTAAATTATTTTATGAAAGATTCTGTTGCTCCTTCTTTCAAGTATCGATGGCTGCGCGGCCATCACATGAACGGTACGGTGATCGGCGGCAATATCCGCTGTCTTCTCAAGCTGGCCGGTACCCGTTTTTTCCCGGATGCAGCGGAAAAAGTCATTTTTCTTGAATCACTGGGCGGCGGTCCCGCACGCATGGCATCACTTCTGGCACAGCTTGATCAGCTCTCTGTGTTCAGCAAATGCAGCGGTATTCTGCTTGGAACTTTTTCAACCTTGCAGCAAAAAGGTTTGACACCTTCGATCGAACGGCTCGTCCTTGAGATCACTGAAAAATACGGTTTGCCAGTGGCTAAGACAGAACAGCTGGGCCACGGTGAAAATGCGGGCTGCCTTCCGATCGGCCGACAGCTTTCTATAGATTGAAACGGCCTCTGAAAACTCTATACCTGTTTATTCACAATATGCCCTCGTAACTGTCCAACTGTCCGTAGACGAAGAATGACTGAACTCTTGTATTCAATCAGCAACATTAGGAGAGGATCACTCAGAATGACAGCAAATGCAGCAATAAATGAAAAAATAAATCATAAATGGTGGGCACTGACAGCCGTCTGCTTCGGGTTGTTCATGTCGCTTCTTGATGTGACTATTGTGAATGTCGCGCTTCCAGCGATACAGCATGATCTGAACGCCAGCTTTTCAAGCCTGGAATGGGTCATCAGCGCCTATACCCTTGTTTTTGCCGTGGTTCTGGTGACCGTCGCAAGGCTTGGCGATATCTTGGGAAGAAAAACTGTATTCATCACGGGGCTGACAATATTTACGGTCGGATCGCTTTTTTGCGGCCTGTCCAGCGAATTCACAATCGGTGGATTATCGCACATGACCACGCTGAACATTTTCCGCGCCGTGCAAGGTCTTGGTGCATCTGCGCTCATGCCTCTTTCGCTAGCTATTCTCTCGGCTACTTTTTCAGGAAAGCAAAGGGGGATTGCGATCGGTATATGGGGCGGCATCAGCGGGCTTGCCACAGCGATCGGCCCGCTCGTCGGCGGATTGCTTGTCGACACGCTGAACTGGCAATCCATTTTTTATGTCAACGTTCCGATTGGATTGATCGGGATCCTTCTGTCCTTATGGGCCATTCGTCAAACCCGTGACGAGAGTGCCACAAGGAAAATCGATATATTCGGATTTGTCACATTCACCGTTTTCATGTTTTGCCTGATCTATGGATTAATAAAAGTCAATGACGCCAGCCTCGGGTGGACATCGCCGTACATCCTGACACTGTGGGCAATCGGGGCTGTCTCGCTCATTGTTTTCATTATCGGCGAATACAGAATTAAGAACCCTATGATTGATCCGCGTTTGTTCAAAATTCCGAGTTTTACAGGATCAGCGATTGCCGGTTTCTGTTTAAGTGCCGGCATGTATGCGCTGCTCCTCTACGTCTCGCTTTATTTACAGAACATCCTGGGATATGACGCACTTCAGGCAGGTTCAAGGCTGATTACATTCAGTGCGCTTTCTCTTCTCCTCGGTCCGGTCGCCGGGATACTGATGGGCAAGATCAGCCCAAAGTGGTTGATTGTTGCCGCCATGGCCTTTTTGGCCTTGGGTGTGTGGCTCATGGGCGGGATCTCCGCGAACGACACGAAAAGCGACTGGATCATTCTGCTGCCTGGATTTATCATTGCCGGCATAGGAAATGGCCTTGTCAACCCGCCAATCTCAAATCTGGCGGTCGGAACTGTCTCCCGCCAGCGAAGTGGCATGGCTTCCGGTGTCAGCAATGTCGCCAGACAAATGGGGATCGCCTTCGGAACCGCGCTTTTCGGTGCTGTTCTTTCAAATCGTTATACAGCATTAATCAAGGAAAAAATAAACAATCTGCATGTTCCGCACCTGACAGATGCTTTGAAGCACACAATCAGCCACGGTATTAGCAATGCCGGCCCCATTGCAGGAAGCACAGGGCTGAGCGGTCCTCAGGCCGCGGCGTTTCGGTTCAATCCTTTATTTAGCACACTGAGAGGAATCGCCCGCTCAGCTTTTGTTGAAGGAACAGTAAGCTTAATTCATATCGCAGCCGTCATCCTTTTCGCAGGCTGCCTTCTCTCACTGATTCTGATCCGAAAGAAAGATTTAACACACTGAAAACCTGTTTGAAAAAAATTCTTTGCTTGTCTCTCTCCGTACATTCGGAGAGTTTTTTCATTTTCAATGATAAATGGCATATAAAATGATGCATACAGCAAGCAGAGGGCTACCGAAAAGGAAGAGCCTGAAGCTGATACCTGCCCGCTGCCCCCTTTCTTGTTGATTCTCGGTCCAATAGTTGGCCCTGTTCTGGTCTCCGTTGACAAATGTTCCGGAAAAAATTCCGGAGATCAGCAGGCTGACAACTGCAATGATTCCTGCGGCTCCGGAAAAAAACAGATGAAAAGGCGTTACTGCACCGATGATCAGCAATAGCACACCTAAACCGATTCCGTAGAGAAAAAATTTCATGCGCATCATCTCCAATACCACAATCATATCAGGAAATTAAAGGATAAAAAAGGAAAAGCTTGCATGTTTAAGCAATATTCAGACTTATATTACTTTTCTTTCATCATTGCCGCATTATGAATATATGTATTCCGTTTACAGGAGGATAGCAACGTGCCAGCAAAATGATTTTGGCCATACCGGTCTTAATGGGTTCCACGGGAAATGAAAAAGGAATTTTTCACGCTGTCACTTTATGGCCCACCCTACCCGCAATTTCTTCATACAGGGCATCAACCCCATCAGCCACCTGGCAGGATGTGCGGAACACCTTAGCCTGCGGATTCAGTGTTTGTACATCTCTTTCCACCTGCTGATCATCGAAATCGAAGAACTGCATCATATCAAATTTATTCAGAACCACCAGGTCCGCTTTGGAAAACAGCAGCGGATACTTGACAACTTTATCGTCACCTTCCGGAATACTGACCAAGCCGATTTTCAGGTCTTCTCCGACTTCAAATTCTGCCGGGCAGACAAGATTGCCGACATTTTCAATGAAAAGCACATCCGTGTCATCCAGATCAAAATAGCCCAGCATCTTCTTCATCGACATAGCCTCGATATGGCACGCACCGCTGGTATTCAGCTGTACAACCGGTACGCCAAGCTGATCCAGTTTTTCCGCATCGACCTGCCCCGCAATGTCGCCTTCGATCACCGCGACTTTGTAACGTGGCTGCAGCTTCTCAATCAGTTTAATAATCAGGCTCGTCTTCCCGGCACCAGGAGCGGCCATGATGTTAATGGCGAACACTTTTTTCTTATTCAGAATCTCTTTAACGTCATTGCTGCAGTCTTCGTTCCAATCCAAGAGCTGTTTGACCACTTTAATCGTGTTCATTACCTTTGCCTCCAAAAAATCTAATGAGGAAATCAACTGTCTATTATTATATAATATTAGAAGCAAGCCGGGTAAAGAATTTTGACATCCGGTTTTCGGAGAGGAACAGATCATGAAAATTGCAGTACTGGATGGTCAGGGCGCCGGACTCGGCCAATCATTGATAAAAAAAATCCGTCAGGAACTACCGCAAAACCTAACGATCATTGCATTGGGCGCCAATACCTTCGCCACGTCGAAAATGGTGCGCGCAGGGGCGGATATAGGTATAAGCGGTGAAAAAGGCTTTTGCTCTTTCTGCCGCCGTGAATCCATTGACTGCATCATTGCACCGATCGGAATGATGCAACCAGGATCGATCCATGGTGAAATTACAAAATCGATGGTTCATGCTTTTTCAGATCTGTCCTGCTGTAAATACCTGATACCCCTCCGTCACCCAAAGATCTGCATCCCGGGCACAGCGAATATTCCAATTAAAGACTGCATGGAAGACATCATCATAGCGATCCGTCATCAGATGAAGCAGTCACTCCTTGAGAAAGTCATTCAGTCCAGCCATATTGATTTTACCTGAATTACCCAAGACATTGAATATAAACAAGGTAATCGGAGAAACAATTTGTGTAATTATTGCACTCCAGTTGGAAAGACAGAAATATATATCGACAACCTCCACACGTTCTCTGGAAAAATCTAAATGCGCGAGTGTATGCGATGAACGGTTCTAATAAAATATAATGAGGATACCTTTGGCTCATATTCCTTCTCTATTTCACCCCACCAAAGTGCAGGGATTTTTTTTGCAGGAATCTTGCACATGTCGAAATAACTTATCGCAGTCATCCAATATCTAATTTCCTCCCTAATAAGACATTAGAGAGCAGATCCCGGTTCAGATCCCCATAGCACCGAACTACAAGAGATTGGGCTGAAACTTACGGTTTGATCACCAAACCGAGCAGACGGGCAAATCCGATTGCCTGCTGCGGTGAAACAATGCAGCCGGCAAGATGCTTCAGATCAACGTTAATCCGGTCGTAGGTGCAGCTGCTGATATCAATCCCTTTAAGTGGACATTCACCAAAGTAAACATCGTCAAGATCGCATGCATTAAATACAGGGGTTTTGAATTTGCAGTCAGCAAAATTAGCGCCTTTCAGTGAGGTGTGATCGAAAGTCACTGTTTTAAACGCTGTATCAACAAAATTACATAAGCCCGCCTGGCAGTTTTCAAAGCTGACATTGCCAAGGCCGGCTTGGGAAAAATCAACTCCAAGCAGTTTACATTCCTTGAAACTTACTCTGTACACTAGCCCATTCTGGAGGCTGGCGTTGGAAAGATTGCAGTTTTCAAAAATCACATCGGTCATGTCAATCTTATACAATTGAGCATTTATCAGGGAAACATTTTTAAAGATTACTTTAGAGAGGACCAAATGATCCACGTGTTCGTCATCCAAGCATGTTCCAGCAACCATACCGTTTCCAAGCGATGGTTCTTCCTGCCCATTGATCTCCTGAAACTCTATCAGTGGCAAATTCGCCGGAAGATCAGGCTTTTTAATTTTCTTTATTTGTTTCATATGAATCGGATCTCCTTCTGAGTGTATATACTTCTCAGTCCAATCATATCGAATGTGTGTTCCCTATTCAATGCTAAATGAATCAAAGGTATAATCAAATAAAATATTATCAGCATTTTGCATGTTTTGCGTACTATTTAATAAATCTCGCAATTTTTTTGCGTGATCCGTGCAAAAAGTTTTCGGTGAAAGAGTAGTAAGAAAAAGTTATGATGAGGATGTCATAAGGCTTTATGCAACAACGGGCTGGAGGAAACTTCGCAACCTATGTCATTCAGCACATACGAAGTTATCAATAAGTAAAACAGCTAAGAGAATCGGCAACAATTTAACTATTATGGTGTTAGTAATGCCTAAATTCCGAAAATCTTTCAACGGAAGCAGTTGTGCAAGGGAATCGTTTTTATTTAGTCAGCAAGTCTTATTTAGGGCTGTACGCAGTTCCCACTGTTATTCGAATTTTATCTACACTCAGCAAAAACCACCACTGCCGTTTGTCTTTTTCAGTTCAGGCAGTAAAATGGAAGGTGAAAGCGATTAAATGACTTTTATTCAACCTTGGAACCATCATGCGAACAGCGATCGAATCAGAGGTGAGTGTCATGACATTGCTGCATCATGGGATCACATTTTTAAACTTCGACAGAACTTATGAACATCAAGAGAGACTGACCGCAGCGTTCCCCCATCAGTGGATTGATTTTACCGAGCTGCGGGGAACCAGCCTGTATTGCTCTCCGGAAGCTTTTCAGTCCATTTCTGAAAAACTCTCTGCTTTGCCTGATAAGGGGCTCACCTTTATCGGCAGCGGAAATTATCATTATGTCGCACTGGCATTAATGCGCGAAATCCATAAGCCGTTCACACTGGTTTTATTCGACCACCACACAGATTTGAACGAGGGTCAGATCGGATCGCTTTTATCATGTGGCTCGTGGGTGCATCACGCGATTACCGGCGTTCCAAATTTGGAAAAAGTAATCATAATCGGTCCGAATCCGCTTGCTGACCGATCAGTGCCCGAATCAGTCCGGCGGCAAACAGTCATTCTACCAGATGACCGGCCGCCGTCAGAGCAACAGCTGCTGTCACTCATTCCGACGGATACGATCCAAATCAGCATTGATAAAGATGTCTTTGCATCCAGATATGCCAAAACGAACTGGAGCCATGGGAAATTGACTTTTGATGTCTTCCAACAGCTGGTTCAGGCTCTTTCTGTCAGCAAAGGTGTCGAAAGTACAGATGTGTGCGGCGAATGGCCGATCAGGCCTCATGAGCATTTCAATCCGAAGACGCGGCAATGGCTGAGTCTGAACGAACAGACCAATATGAAGATTGCCCGCTTTATTCTTCAGAGGAAAAATCGTCAGCCAAACCTTACGATCGGAGCTTAAAGCAAGGAATAGATTTCACAACTTTGAAAACCGGGGGATGGCAAATGCAAAAGATCAAGATCATTTTTCTTTTATTATTTAGTCTGCTGCTCATGGGCTGCCAAAGTAATAGCGGGCAACCGGATAAGTTGGACACCACGCATTTGGAAAAGGATCAGGCCATTGGATTGGATGGCTTGACAAAAAGTCAGCGCAACAGTATTCCAATAAGCTATACAGCTCGTTCAACCGAGATTGCTCTTAAGGCCCTGCCGTTTAAAATGTCCGTTCCACAAAAGCTGCCGTTTGTTTCCAAAGGATTTACCAATATTTCGATAGAAGACTATAAACATAATGGTAAAGAGATTGATGTGAAATTTATAGCCTTCTCGAAAAATCCGGAAATTTTTTTAATGCTTGACGCGAATAACCATAACGCTGAGTATGTGGGGCCAAACCAGACTGTAAAACTTAAAAATGGGGTCAAGGGAAAGTATGGAGTCCGTGCTATTATATTCAGAAAAACAGGAATAAATTATGGTATCACTTTGCAAGATCCGGCTCTCACGCCTTCAAAGCTGAAAAGAGCACTCATTGATTTGGCAAATCAAATGATCATCGACTGATTAATATAATTGTGGCAGTGCCGGCTGGCTGGTGATAAAATTTTTTAGTTTAACAATAAAAATGTGTCAGTTTGTTAATGCGCAGTTTATACAGACTGCGCATCAGATACGTATATCACATTTGTCCGTTTGGGCGAAATTTGTCTGAATAAAGCTTGGTTTTGTCTTATTCAATGCTGATTGTCCGATTCGATCAAGTTTTTGTCCCATTCCACCGCGGTATCGTCTCAATCATGACCGCAGTTGTCCCATTCAAACTTCTTGTTTTCCGCATCGGCGACTCCTCGCAATTTTCGTCCACTTCTCAATATGGGCACCTGACTGGATCCCCGCGGTCAAAAGCAGCCAAAATAGAAAAAGCTTTTATTTTTGTCATAATAACAGAACCGCCGTCCAATTTGCGGGACAGCGGTTTTGTTATTTCTGTTCTATTAAAACGCAGCCTTCAGGCAAGAACCTTCAGGCTTTCGCGGTTGAATGCAGGAATATCGCCAGGCGTACGGCTTGTTACAAGATTATGGCAGACAACAACTTCCTCGTCCTTATACTTGCCGCCGGCATTCTTCAGATCAACAGCAATCGACTTGTAGCCGGTAATGTTGCGATCCTTGACTGCTCCAGCCGTGATCAGCAGCTGAGGGCCATGGCAGATCGCGAAAACACCCTTGTCTTCATCCATGAATGCTTTTGTGAAGGCAACGAAACGATCATCGTCCCTTAGATTATCCGGAGAATAGCCGCCTGCGATCAGCAATGCATCGAAATCTTCAGGTTTGACTTCATCAATGGACGCATCTGCCGTCACCTTGGCACCATGTTTGCCGGAAACCGTTGCGCCCTTTTCTTTGCCGATCACAACAACCGTGTGTCCGGCCTCCTTGTACGCTTTTGCCGGTCCGGTGAATTCAACATCCTCAAAATCATCGGCCAGTACTGCAGCAATCTTTTTTGCCATTTTTTAAAATCCTCCTCAAACGTCATTTGATACTAACTTTCCCGTCCGCAAACAATCCATACTTTGAGCAAAAACGGATGGTTAACAGCAATAATGTATTTTTATCGATCACTTTAATTTTAAAAAGAGTGATAAAAATGGTCAAACATCTTGCTCATTGGATGAAATAAATTTTCCTCCCCGACTTGTCGATACTTTCTCCATGCATGGGGTACTCTGGTTTCGGGATCATCTGCCGCTTGCTAAGTTTAGGGTACATACCTGTCCGTAAAAGTGTATCTGTGCCTTTGATTTTACCTAATCTTGACATTGACGTAACGTCATCCTCTATAATCACCTTTATCAAAACAAGATTTAGCAAAAGGATGGTTAGAAACGATGAATAAAAAGATAATGAAGACCATGAAAATAGACCTGGAAGCCGGAAAAACAAATCCTGCGAAGGTCGGGAAAGATTTGGCGCCCTCAGGCATTAATCTTCTGGGATTCTGCAATGCGTACAACGAAAGGACGAAAAAACAAACGGGACAAATTATCCCGGCAGAAATTACAGTATATGAAGACCGCAGTTTCGATTTCATATTGAAAACGCCGCCGACATCTTTTTTGTTGAAAAAGTATGCCGGAGTTGGCAAAGGCGCTGCAAGACCTGGAAAGGAAACAGTTGGTACCATTACTCAAAAACAATTGCGGTTAATTGCCGAAATTAAGCTGCCTGATTTAAATACGACCAGAATAGAAAGTGCCATGAGTATGATTGAGGGTACAGCCAAAAATATGGGAATCATTATTGAAGAGGAAAGCCTTGAAACCAAACAGACGAATCTATAGATCGTGAGTGTATTTTTCACATAAAAAAACTTGACGTTGACGCAACGTCATAGTATAAGATAGGTTTTGTCAGGGGGACGTCAGATGAATTACACAGTGAAGCAGCTCAGCGAACTGGCCGGAGTGAGTCCGCGAACACTGCGTTTCTACGATAAAATGAATCTATTGAGACCCGATAGAATCAATAGTTCCGGATACCGCATTTATGGCACAAAACAGGTAGATCTGCTGCAGCAGATCCTTTTCTTTAGAGAACTTGGGTTCAGCCTCAAAGATATCCGCCAAATCATATATGCGGATACTTTTGATATCGTGCACGCCCTGACCGGCCAGTACAATAAATTGTTAGCAGAAAAAGAGCGCTTGAATCGGCTGATCGCGACAGTTGAAAAAACGCTGGCCTCTAAAAAAGGAGAGATCGCGATGAGTGATCATGAAAAGTTTGAAGGATTTAAGAAAGATATGATCGATGCAAACGAAAAAAAATATGGCAAAGAAATCCGGGAAAAATATGGTAAAGAAAACGTCGAACAATCCTATAAAAAGTTTGACAGTCTGAGCCAGGAAGACTATGAACAGTCGGTCAAAATTCAGGAAGAAATGTTTTCCGAATTGAAAAAAGCGCTTCTTGACGGATCGGATCCTCAAAGCGCAGCGGCACAGAAAGCAGCCGATCTCCACAGGCAATGGCTCAGCTATTTCTGGGCTTCATACTCAAAAGAAGCGCACGCCGGCCTTGCCGAAATGTACGTCAGTGATCCGCGCTTTACAGCTTATTATGACATTGGCGCCGGAAAAAATGCGGCTAAGCTCTTGCGGGACGCGATCGCTATTTATACCGGACTTTCAAAAAGTTAACGGTTGCTATGCAAGCGAGGCACAGTCGACAATCAGACTGCACCTCGCTTGACTATTTATATAAATTAGGGGGGAGACATTTTTAAAATTCTTTTAATTTCCAGTTAGTTCGCAAAATCCTGAGTAAAGAAAACCCAGCCATTTGCAGCTTTCTGTCCATAGACAACGCCGACGCCGGTATACTTGTAACTTGGCTTCAGAATATTGGCCCTGTGTTCCGGGGAATGCATCCATGCGTCTACGGTTGCTGAAGCGCTCCAGATCTGGTTCCACCCAAAGTAACTCACATTACCCTCTGCATAAGCCACATTCTGCCCGCCAACTGTGTTAAATGAGAAGCCCAGCATTCCGTGGGACATCCTACCATTATCATACTGCTGAAGGCTCCACTGGCGTGAAAAATTTATCAGATCGGATCTGACCTGCAGCAGATGCAGCCCTCTGCTCGTCCTTTGTTTATTGATTAAGCTTACAATCTGCTGTTCCACAGAAGCATTGAAATGAGCGCTGGAATTAGGCCGGGCCTCCGGAGCTGCTTTAAGCACTACCCGCTTGGACACAGGTTTTTTCACTGCCTTATGTACAACTGCTTTTTTCTTAGGTGCTTTCGAAGCAACTTTTTTTACTACTTTCTTATAAGAAATTTTCTTAGACGCCACTCGCTTTTTCGCTGATGTCTTTGCCGTCCTTCTTACATAATGTCTGTTAACGGTTTTACCTTCAACATCTCTGGTGACAGGGTTCCGGGGAACCGCTGTTTTAATGAGTGTTGATGGTGAACCGAAGTTGGCCTGCGCCTGAGAACCATTGAGGAATAAAACAGAAGCGAAGCTGACACTAAGCACAATAAAGGCCGAAAACAGCAACTTAAAAAAATGCATAATAAAAAATCCCCCTCATTTACGTTTTTCACTCAAAGTGAATGAAAAAATACGGCGGCCCAGCCATCATAGCGAAATTCGCCTTAGACCCGTGACTTTGCGTCACTGTTTTTCAACAGTTTTGCCCTTTAGAAAAAAGAGATTTTCCTAAAGTTTTATGATATTGTTCTTTAGAATTATAGTTCCACTGTAATCCAGTATTTTGAAAAAATCAAGAATACTGCTATTTTATTCCAATGCAGATGTCTGTCAAAAACACCTTCACTATTTATATCGGTTCATTCAACTATATGTTGAGTAAAAAATTTTTCTCTTCCGGCTGAACAAATCCGTTCTGGGCCGGCCACACTCAGATTTCAACAAGTAAAGATTGCTCAGCCGGCGATGGTTATCCGGACGGACATTTCTGTGACACACAAACAAAAAACTGCTCCATTGAAAACATCTCAAAAGCCAGCAAACCCGATCCCATATACGGCAATACGGGGCCACAGAATCCATGAGAAAACAGAGGGCTTTCAAAAAAACGTGCAAATAGGGACCTTTTTTTAATGGCTACATGTGCAGATGGTTAAAAATTTTATCACGGTAATTCCGGAATGCGCGTGTTTTTTGAATCGAACGCTTTTCTGCCAGCTGGTTGAAGCGCAATCTTTTGATTCTCAGCTGAGCGTTCAGGCGGCCGAGTTCATGGTCATCATCGCAGCAGCGGATCAAGTCATTCAGTGTCACAATGTCTTTGCGGATTTGGATCTCTTCAGGCAAATAGCCGGCATTCTTCAATACTTTGTAGCTCACGCGCAAATCTTTGGGCACAGCCGTCAAATCTTCAAATTGCTGTGGTTTCCCGCTGCCGGGCAGATTGTCAAAAAGACCATCTTTCAGACCTTCTTGTATTTTTTCCTCTGCCATAATATCAATAATGCTCAACTGACAACACCTCCTTATAAGGAAGTCTCCTGCTCGCCATTATGTTTTTCTTCTTCTGAATATAATTGCTGCAGTGGTTCCCGGGCCGGGCCGTCAATCACTTCTCCATTTGCCCGGAAACGTGATCCGTGGCATGGGCAATCCCACGTCCGCTCGCCTTGATTCCAGTTTACCTCGCAGCCCATATGCGGGCAAGTTGTATCCACCATGATGATTTTTCCGTTTTTATTCTTATAGGCGCCTGCCCTTTTGCCATTCAGAGAAATAATTGCACCCTGATCGTTTCCAAGATCGGCGACTGACTTTTGCCCTTTCCCCAGCTTACCTTTGATCAGGTTCCCGGCAATTTCGCTATTCTCGATAAAAAAGTTTTTGATCATCGGATCGGCTTCAAATCGTGATGGACTGAAAAGATCGGCATAGGGATTTTCACGTTCAAGAATTTGATCAGTTAGCAGCGCGGCCGCGATTGTTCCAGTGGTCATTCCCCATTTCCGATAACCCGCCGCAATATAGAGATGCGGCTGGTTCATCGCTATCGTCCCGATATAGGGTACTTTATCCAATGTTGTATAATCCTGGGCCGACCACTGGCTGATTCGGTGATTTTCACCAAGAACCGCATTGGCAAAACCGATGAGTCTTTGAAAATGACTAGCCGTATCCTCACCCCGGCCGGTTTTATGGTTTTCTCCGCCAATGAGAGCCATCATTTTACCGGATAAGGACAGTCCTCTTACCGAACGTTTGGGATCGCCCGCACTAATGTACATACCCTCGGGAACTACGCTGTCCGTCTCACACGCCATTAAATAGGAACGTTCCGGCACCATTCTGGCAAAATAGAACCGGTTGTCATAAAAAGGAAAATGGGAGCAGATCAGTACATCACGGCAGTGAATTCGATATCCCTGCTTTGTAAGAACAACCGGTGGCTCACCCTTTTCTATAGCAACTGCCATTGTCTCTTCATAGATCGGAACATCCAGCTTTACAAGTTCAGCTACAAGATAGTGAAGATACATCAGTGGATGGAATTGGGCCTGATCCGGCAGCAGCAGCGCATTTTTTACCGGCAGCGGCAAATCCAGCGTATAGATGAGGCGGCCCGGGATTCCAAGCCTGTCATAAGTTTCCTTTTCTTGTTCGACTGACTTTGCTTCCTGATCCGTTGCCGCATAAACAATTGCCGGCTGTTCTTCAAAATCACAGGACACATCATTTTCTCTGATCAGCCGTCTGATCCAGCCCAACGCTTCCTGATTCGCCTGATAGTAAAGCTGCGCTTTCTCAAGGCCGAAGTGGGCAATCAATTCATTATAAATCAGCCCATGCTGCGCTGTAATTTTTGCCGTTGTAAATCCCGTTGTCCCGCTTGCGAGCCGTGAAGCTTCAATCAGCACCACTTTCATTCCCGCACTGGCCAAAAGATATGCCGCCGTGATTCCGGTGATTCCTCCGCCGACAATGACTGCCTCTGTCTCGATATCGGTTTCCAGCGGCTTAAAGGCCGGCAAATGCACTGTATCACGCCATAAAGATGAGGTTTCACCAGAAAAAACATGATTCTTTCTATTCTCGCCCATAGAGATCAACCCTTCTCTGCATCATTGTTGAAGATTTATAGCTGCAAAATTCGTCTATATTCAGTTTCTCCAATCATAAAACGCAGTATGTACAGCGATTCATTGATTTGTGTTCATTGTTATTTATAGCTGCGCCTTTCCGTCAGGCAGAAGCAAAGCCGCGATCTGGAAAAACAGCTAAAAGAAGGCTGGCCGAATATCCCAAGCTGACGGCAGCTACTGTTTCCCATTGTTTGGAAATGTTCAGAAAAACCGGATTTGTTATAGATAAAAAAGTATTTCCGCTTAAATCATGAAGCGCTGGGCGCTTTTTTTGGAAAAGCTCACCATTTATCAAAGAATCATGAAAATTAAAAATGCCCGCTTCCAATTGGGAAGTGAGCATTTTTTCCAAAAAACAGGCCACATGCTTAATTAACGCCCAGCCATAACTGGGACTTTTGTCTTTTCATCTGTTTCTTTCACTTTTTTGGGCCGCTTAAGCAGGAGGCTCAGAATCATCCCGATAATGGCAATACCCATAAGCACAAAAAACGTATCGCCGAAGGAAGAAGATAAGGCCTGAAGCGGTTTGCTGCCATTCTGCATATGTTCTTTGAGCCTATCAGACAGAATCGTCGACAAACCCGCCACCGCAAAGGACATCATGACCTGCTGAGCAGAGTTTGTCAACGATGTCACCCTGCTGACAATATTTCGCGGTGCCGATTGAATGATGTGTGTATTTAATGGCATCATCGACAGGCCCATACCCGCACCCAACAGCGCCAGTGGAAGAATGAGCTTCTCCGCTCCGTCCTGAGCTGAAATTCCGGATAATAAGAACGCCGAACTGGTGACAAACACCAGACCGGTGGCTACCACGGGTCTCGCGCCGAACCGGTCATATAATCTGCCTCCGACAGGCATAAAAATGCCGGCAGCAATCGCCTGAGGCAGTGTCGTTAATCCTGAATGAAATGCACTGAAACCCTTTCCCTGCTGAAGAAAAAGCGGAATAAGAAACATCGTTCCGAACAGTGCAATCTGCGTGATCCACTGTACAATAATCCCCCGTGTGAAATCACCGGAACGGAAGACGCGAAGTTCCAGAAGAGGCTGCTTTTTTTGCCGGAGTTCATTAATGACGAAAAGAATTAATGCTGCTGCGCCGACAATCAAGCCGGCAAGCGTCTTAAATGAAGTCCAGCTGGTTCCACCTTCGCTTACACCATATGTAATTGAGGCAAAAGCAATCGGTGCAAGCAGTATTCCGAGAAAATCCAATGCGGGAACCGATTGACGTGCAAGATTCGGGAGCGTACGGATTCCCACCAGAATGGCAATAACCCCAATCGGTAAATTGATCAGGAAAATCCAGTGCCAGCTGGCATAATCGACCAGCCAGCCGGACAAAACCGGCCCCAGTGCCGGAGCGAGAAGCATCGGGATCCCGATCATTCCCATTACGGCGCCTACTTTTTCCGGCGGACTCAGTCGATAAGTAAAGGCCATTGCAATAGGGGCGACCATCCCGCCGCCCAGGCCCTGAATAATCCTGAAAAAGATGAGTTGGTCTATGCCTGCTGCCAGTGCACACAAACCGGATCCGATGGTAAACATCATTACAGAAAAGAGAAAAACCCTTTTTGCTCCAAAACGATCGGAAAGCCAGCCGGCAAGAGGAATGACAGCCGCCTGCGCCAGCGCGTACCCCGTTACCGCCCATTGGACGACAGAGATTTTGCTATGAAAATCAGTGACCAGGCCGGGTAAGGCAACATTCATCGCCGTTCCATCCAGAATAACCATAAACATGCCCACGATAATGGCCAAAAGCGGTGCGATTAATTTTCTTAATGATGTGACCTGATCCTGCTCTTTTTCGGTCGTTTCTAAAGACATTCTAAGCCCTCCATTTGTTTTCCGTATCTTATCGCTGCCCATGCATTGACCTGATTCGAGCAAGGCTTTAAAATAAGAGTAAAGATTTGCGGACAATTGTCCGTTACTTGAAAATAGTAACGGACAGCTGTCCGCCTGTCAACTGATTGACTCTGCTCAGAAAAAAGCACTTTTCTTAAATAGGATTTGAAAGGGAGAAAAAGCATGTCTGATCGTACATTGCGGAGAGATGATGACAAGATTAGCGCATCAATTTTACAAACAACCGAATCGTTGTTTTCCAAATACGGGGTTGAGAATGTCAGCATGCATCAAATTGCCAAGACTGCGAAAGTCGGGCAGGGAACCATGTATCGCCGTTATGCCAACAAGGGAGATCTCTGCATGGATCTGATGAAAGAGAACTTTCAGGATCTTCAGGACAGTGTGCGCCAATATTTGGAAAATGCGGGATCGATTCCCGTAAAAGAAAGGCTTTTCGCTGTGTTTAAAAAGCAGCTTTATTTTCTGGAGAGGCATTCGCGTTTATTTGAAACGATTCAATCCTTTTCAACTTCAACGTGTGAAAATGCAAAGACAAATTTTTATGAGGCACCACCCTATGTTTTCATGCACACAGTTATTCGTTCACTGCTTGAAGAAGCGATCAGTGCGGAAGCGGCGCGACCGGTCAACGCAGATTTTACCGCGCACACGCTGATGGCTTCAATGAACACGAAAGTCTACATTTTTCTAAAGAAAGAAAAAGGATATACAACCGATGAGATTGTGGACAATTTCAACAGGACTTTCCTCGAACCTCTGTTTTTCTAATCGGGCGTCCGGATTTAAAATACAGGAGACCTAATTTAGACAACTGGATGTTATTTGCCCCCCGCCTGCATCATGTTTTTATGGACACATTTCGACTGATAGCGCTGTTTTAAAGATTTCTTTGACTTAAACTTGGGAAAGCCTTTGCGTTCTTTAAAGAAATTTTTGTATCCTTCAATGACATCATGATTGGTTGCTTGAAGGCTGGTACTTTCTACATCTTTTAACCAAGGAAATTCTTTGTTAATTACAGAGCATACGTTCTCTTTTCGGCCATTCAAATGGTTTCTTAGAACGGAGACCCAAGGCGTTGATTCATCTCGGCAATGAATTGTCGAGTTTTCTCAACTGATGATCTCCTTTATAAATACAGAGCAGTTCGTTAAGAGGTACGGATACGAACTGCTCTGCATGTCTATATCATCGATTGATCTTGCCCTTTATACATTAATTGTCCACGGCGGAACTCTTAGATCATTTATTAATCTCTGATTCAAAAAGTTCACTCATTTTAAACTAAAGTCCCCGGAATCTGTCCGCGCTCTAATCTGATATGCGCCGCTGCCCTTTTTGCCGATCAGCGTGTGCTCTGTCTTTTCTTCATAGAGCAGCCCGTCGATCTGAACGGTCCCCATGCCGGAACTGCCGCTGTAATCAAGCGAAAACGAGGCTGGTTTCTTCGCAAAATCAATGTTAAGGTTGCCGCTCGTTGTTTCCGCGGAAATATTCCCGGCAAGGCTGTCATTTTTAATCTGAATATCTCCTGAGTCTGCTTGAGCCGCCAGATTGCCTGTAGCGTTCTGAACAGTGATTTCACCGGCCGTCGTTTCAATCTGTGAGGATTTAGCGGTCAGGCCGTCGATCACGACATCGCCGCTGTTTGCACTCACGACAGCGTTGTTCTTTATTTGAGTATGTTTCAAGGTGATATCCCCGCTTGTTGTCTGCAGCGATAAACGATCTGCCGCCTGATTGTTTTCGGAGACAACGTTTCCCGAATCCGCAGCCAAAGACAGTTGTTTTGCACTCAGCGACCGAACCGAAAGATCACCGGATGCGGACTGCGCGCGAACCGAGTCATAAAGTTGATCCGGCACCTTGACAACCAATTTCATCTTGCCGAATGTAAAGGAGATAAACGGTCCTTTTCTTCCGACATTAATGTTCAAAATTTGTCCCTCCTTCTTAACGTTCAGTTTAATACTCTGTGTCACATGCTTATTTCCCCAGCCCTGTAATTCTGCACTCAACGACCGGCCATCTGTTTTTTCGACCTGAACATCCACAGTGGACGTGTCGATCTTAATATCCTTGACCCCGTCGATCAGCATTGTTTTTTTCTGCGGCTGCACTTCAGCTGAATGAAAAGTATCTGTGGTCTGATAAATAATTAAGGTTCCTATGATTCCGGTCAGAATCAGGATTAAAGCCACATATAATATTTTTTTCAAAATTACTTCCTCCCCATAATGACACTGATATTAAAGCGAATGTAGCCGACCAGAAACTGCCACAGAATCTTTCCGGTATAGATCATCGCAATGCCGAGCAACAGTCCCAGTCCGCAAAGAATGAAAGATGAGAAGAATACAAAGAGAAACGCTACGAAATTGGATTCCATTAAGACGACAAGCGATAGCAACGGACTGATGATAAAACTGAATGATACAGCGCAAAATGAGACATAAATTGAAAAGATCGCTGCCACCGGGCCCAGAACAACGATCAGGTTGAAAAAGAACATGCCGATGCCGGCAAGAATGCAGCGCGTGATGTTCACAGCCGGTTGCGGGTTCAGCGTCCGGGTTGACTGGTAATCCACCAGGGCCTCCGCTGCAATCGTCTTCGGATCGCCCAGCTCCCGGATGATCTCCTCTTCCGTTTTTCCTTCATTAAAGCCGATCGTAAAATGCTCTTCAAAATCGGAAAGTATATCCTGACGGTCCCTTTTCGGAATTTCTTTTAACAAGTGATTGAGTTTCCCGAGAAATTCATTTGTCACCATGCTTCACCCCTTCCTTAATAAATTGATCGACCGCACTGGAAAATTGTCGCCATTCGTAAATGAGCTTCTCCATGTAAGACTTGCCTTTCTCTGTTATTGCGTAATACTTTCTGGGCGGCCCTTCTGTTGATTCCCCAAGGTAAGTCGACAAATAGCCTTCTTTTGTCAGCCTTCTGAGCAGTGGGTAAAGCGTCCCTTCCGCAACCTCAATCTTATCTGAGATATTCTGGGCCAACTCATAGCCATACTGATCTTTATCGGCTATGAGAATAAGGACGCACAATTCAAGAACGCCTTTTTTAAATTGCACATTCAAGCCGATCACTTCCTTGTTTTTGACATGATTAATGCCTATTACTGATTAATGTTCAATAGTGGTAAAGAAACATCTAAACATTGCTTCATAAGCTTTCTAGATAAGAATAATACACAGTACTGATTAATACAAGGTAGTTTAACAAAAAAACACATATATATTTGAATGCGTCCTCTTTCAATTCAGTACAAAATCACCCGAACCTGTGTGGACATCAATCATGTATTGCCCGTCGCCTTTCTGCCCAAGCATTCGATGCTCATTTTTTTCTTTATAGAGAATTCCTTCGATATGGACACTCCCCTCACCTGATGACCCCTGATAATTTATCGCAAAAGATTCAGGATCCTTGCGAAAAGAAATACTGACATCTCCGCTTTGGGCATACGCCCTAAGATCTCCCGTAAGCTGATCGTTCTCCAGCTCAATATCGCCCGAACTGACCTCTGCTGCCAGCGTTCCACGAAAATCCGAAACAGTCACATCGCCGGAACGCGCAGCTGCATCCAAAAAATCAGACGCCAGATTGCGCAGCACAACGTCTCCGCTGGACGCACGCGCAGAAACTTTTTCCTTTGCAAGCAGGCCGGTAATTCTGATATCTCCGCTGGTTGATGCAGCAATTAATTCTTTTTTCGCTTCACAGTCTTCGACAATGATATCTCCAGATTTGCTGGAAAGTGACAGCGTTTCCGCAATAATCCGGCGTACACTGATATCTCCAGATTGCCCGCCTATCTCAACCCTTTCATAAATCCTTGCCGGCACATGGACGACAACCTTCACCCACCGGTTCCACGTTATCCCCATGATGCCGAACAGCAGCCGATGTTCGTCCATCTTTGCGCGTATGATCGCTGCATCGCCCTCAGCATGAACATCCAGTTCAATTTTTTCCACCGGATCATCCGTCCACTCACCTTGAATCTCAGCCTTCAGCAATTGATCCTCCGTCTGAACCAGTTCGACATCCAGTGGTGAAACAGTTACAACCACTGCATGCAACCCGTCAGCATTCAATGCCTTCTTCTGATAAATTTTCATCTGCACCCGGCCCTCTTTCAGACTGCATGAAAAATCCGCATATATCTCTGTCTGATGCTTCCATTATAAAGAACAAATTTAGGAAGATAATCCGTCTCCAGTCTGATTACACTTCATCCTGGAAACGGATATAAGCATAGCTCATGATTACACTCTGTCATTTGGAAAAAGAATACCATTCTGCTTTCTTGCTTTTTCCATTACGCGGAGCACTTCGCGACTCAGTTCTTTCATTCGCTGATACTCCTCCACATCCCGGTTTTCAATCACATCCGCAAAATGGGCAATTTCGTAAATCATATCATTATCCGCAATATTTTCTGCGATAAGCTTTTTTTCTTTTGAATGGGCATCTGTCCAGTATAGTCCGGAAATATTGGATGGATTATTGATGCTGAAAGTTCCTTTTTCACCATGAATTTCAGATGGTGCATCAGAATGGGCAATCTTCGAGCATAAAACAGTGCAGACGAAGCCATCATACCGTAATATTAGCGTCCCGCTACCGTCGATGCCATTGGGCAGTTTGACCGGATAATAGGCCGCATCATCTGGGGCGCCAAACAAGGTGACAGCAACATAGAGCGGATATACGCCGATATCCTCCAGCGCCCCGCCGGCAAACTCGGGGGAAAAAATATTGGTGACATGTCCCTGAAGAAACAAATCATAGCGGGATGAATACTGGATCAGCTGCAAAACGGCCGACCGGATTTTTCCTGCCCTTAGGAGCTCTTCTTTCAGCCTCTTGAAAATCGGAGTTTGGATATTACGAATTGCTTCAAAAAGAAAAACATGATGTTGCTCCGAAAGCCTAAAAGCCTGATTCAGCTCATTCATGGTTGAAAAAATCGGTTTTTCACAAATGACGTGCTTGCCGCCTGCCAGCAGTGCCTTGACCTGTTCAAAATGCAGACCGTTTGGGGTGGCAACATAGACAACATCAATTTCATTACTCAGAGCCAGTTCACTGATTGAAGTAAACCATAGCTTTCCTCCGTGCCGCTCAGAAAAACTTTTTGCTTTCTCCTCAACCCTTGAATAAGCGGCCTCATAAGTCATTCTTCCTGTTTCTTTTACGGCTTCTAAAAAAGAATCCGTGATTTTGCTTGTCCCGATCGTTGCCAGTTTCATACAGTCCAGCTCCCTTCAAATGTGTAGACGGTCCTATTTAATTATAATCAAACGAAGCATTTATGGAAACCCTTCCATGTTGGAGGGTTTGTTATACAAGTTCTGGCATCCGCGATACTGAGAATGCGTCATTGTAAATTTTTCTTCCTCTTTTTGTGAAGCATTTTTTACAGTGTTACATTATATAAATTTACTCACAACTTATCCTGTCTTGTTCGCACTGTGGTAGAATAATAGAACTGAAATCATCAAAGCGGTTTCTTTATTCGGAGGGCAGTTAAAGATGAACTTATTGATAAATATTAAAAAGCGGCCTGTAGAATTTGGCTATGCAATGCTTTTTATTCTGCCGCCGCTTGGCATGGCGGTGCTCGCTTGGTTTGGATGTAAAGAATGGGTTGCAATTATTCGCAGAAGAAGTGTTCTGTCTACCGATCCTGTCAGCATTCTCTTTATGCTCGTGACCCTTGCTTCAGTCGGTGCAGCAATTGCCAACCGTCAAGTCACTGACTTGTTGTCTACGGCTATGCTTGCCGGATATTATGGCATTTATCTCTATTTACTGAACAATCCGGGCCGTCTGCGTCTCGCAAAATACTTATGGATTACGATACTGGGCGGTGTTTACCTCTATTTCTCCAATCAGTTTTATGACGTGCTTTCGCACTTCATCACTATTCCGCCAGACGTTAACCTGATGACCGGGCATCTGCTGATGGGTTTCTCTAAGCAGAACCGGCTGTACGGATCTGCTTACAACCCCAATTATGCCTGCTATCTGCTCATTCTTGCATTGTCCCTGCTGCTGGTCGAACTGCTCAGATCGATTAAACTTAGAAGCATGCAGAAAATAGCGGCAGAGTTAGTCGCGCTTCCGATCCTCGGGTTCTCCATATATGAGACGGGATCACGCGCGGGGTTTGTGATCATGATTCTTCTCCTGTTGCTCTTCACATATAATTGGAACAAAAAAATATTTATTTCAGTTTCAATCTTAGCGGTGGCCTGTACCCCGTTTATTTTCAATGCAATGCCAAGAACAGATTCCACCGGTTTTTCCATGCAGCAACGTTTGAATATTTGGAAAAACAGTTTTAAGCTTTTTACCGATCATCCGCTGTTTGGAACAACGTCACTCGGATTTCCGGACGCTTACCATCGGTTGACCGGGCACACCATTGCCCACGCGCATAATCTTCTTCTCTCAGTTTTTGCTTCTTCAGGAGTAGTATGCGGCATCTTCTTTACGTGGCTGCTCATTGCCGGATCCATTTCACTGATCTGGTCTCTGAAAAAAGAAAAAGGTTATCTGCGGACCACATTGTTTTTTTTCTCGTTGCCGACAATAATCGCGTACGGTCTGCTGGACTTTACCCTTTCTTCGCCCCAAGTTATGCTGGTCGTTATCGCCCTCGTATCGTTCTGGGTCAGAGATCAAAAGCAGCAAAGAGGTTCCGGCCGCCATCACTTTCTGATGCTGCATTATTTCCGGTCCACGGCTGAGAGTCGCAGGGCGAACAAGGAGACAGGTATAGCCGATCCGGTTTCCCTCTCTGAAGCCAGCGAATTAGCTGAAGTAACGGATCACCCTATTTCGAAAAAAATAGAGTCCGGCACTGTTAATGAGTGGATTCGTACGCTCGCTCTCCATTTTCGCCTATTTGATAAAAAAACGGACCGTGAATCGAAAATTGCACTTATACCCCGCAGCTTAACAATGTATAATAGAAAGAGTCCGAAAAAACCGGACGGAAAAGCGTAAATTTTTTCAACCGGGATCAGAAACAGATTGTGTGTAGAATTAGGCAATCGATGTTTTTTTATTGTCTTCTCCACTTTAACAATTTCTTTTTCTGAATGGCCGATTTTACTGGGGGGAATTACAGCATGTTGAAAAAAATAGCCTTCATCGGTTCGGGCGAGCTGGCTGAGTCACTTCTGAAGGGATTTCTGGCAAAAAATTTTATTTCCAGCGACCGTGTCTGGATGAATAATAAATCAAACAATGACCGGCTCAGTTACCTTGCAAAGACTTATCAAGTCCATACGACCAAGGATAAGAAACTTGCGGTCGAAGGGGCGGAAGCTGTAATTCTTGCTTTTAGACCTGGGAACACCAGCGAAGCCATGGAAAGCATTAAAGATTTTCTTGCGGAAGATCAGTTGATTGTTTCTCTGATGGTTGGCGTTCCTTCATCATTTATCAATCATGCGGCAGGAAAAAAGCTGCAAATTGTCCGCGTGATGCCCAATACATCGGCTTCGATCGGTTTGTCGGCAACTGGTCTCGCGCCGGGCGAATTTGTTTCTGACAAACTGTTGCATACAGCTGTGCATTTATTTGAAACTGTTGGCACTGTAACTGTTGTAAAGGAAAGCGATATCGACGTGATTGCCGGTTTGTCCGGGAGCGGTCCGGCCTATCTCTATTATCTTGCCGAGGCCATGCAGGAGGCCGGCATCCGGGAAGGCATCTCATCCGAAGCTTCAGCCCAACTCGTACTTCAGACACTTAAAGGTGCCACACAATTGCTGAATCTGTCCGGTAAAACCTCCGGAGAACTTCTGAAAGCCGTTGCGACTCCCGGTGGAACAACACAAGCCGGAATTGATACGCTAGATCGGCATAGAGTCCGGGATGCTGTTGCTGAGTGTGTCCATCAGGCTATTATCAGGGCCGGTGAGATGAGTGAACCGTTTTCCAAATAAGGCTGTATTGTTGTCACGGTTTTCGATGCTATCATTGGATTATTCAGGTTTTGTTGCTTCGATGTTAGATTTCAGGCAATTTATTGTTTTTTTACTTTTTCGAATGCAGGTTGACAAAATATTATGTCAGATTTTATAACACAAACATTGAACACTTCCAGCAAAATGCTATGATAAATGAGTAAGTTTTAACACACCTTCTGTTGCAGTTAACCTTAAGTTGAGATATCCGATCTTAATTTAGGAAACCATCATTTACTCGTTTGCGATGGAGTGCTCACCGGCATTCCTTCGCATATTTTTTTGCTTTTTTTTAGCATTTTTTATGCATATCCGGTATTTAAATACTTACTTTTTAGTGGCAATTGACTTAGGATACTCTTGGAGAGAAGCCGGATAATACCGCCAAGTCACGGAAAACGGGCTGAGCGCTTCAATGCCTGTAAACATCAAGATTTGAAGAGGTGTCTCGTCAATGCGGACAAAGATCTTATCAAAAATGCTTGTCGGTTTTCTTTGCCTGATTCTGGCGTTGCCGACTCTTCCTGAATCTTTTAGCCGTATGGCATCTGCACAAGCCATTTCGTCCTCCTCTTTTTTCACTTCATTTGAGAAGGGAAATCCCGTTCCGTCCTGGAAAAATACGGCTGAGACATCAAATAGTGGTAAAGTGCTGGCTTCAGGTATTACATCAGCAGTCGGTGGCAGAAAAATTAACACAATGCGAACGGAAGTCACTACAGGACCTGCGCATTTATACGCCTCTCCTGACAAAGCAGGCTGGACAGGCAGTCACGTTCTGACCTATTCCGGTAAAGTCAGCGGGAGAAAGGGCAGCTATGCCTTCAATAAGTTGTTCCAGGTTCATATTCCGGTACGCTCAGATACCCAGCTTTCCTATTTCGTTGCACCCATCTCAGATGCTAAAAATCAATTGGCGGATGCCTCTGCTTATATCTCTGTCGATCTGGCTTTTTCCGATGGTACCTATCTCCATCAGCTCCGCAAGGCAACGGATGAAGACGGCATTCAAATGACCCCATCCGCACAAGGCAGTTCCGGAACACTTATGCCCGATCAGTGGAATCACAAACAGTCAGATATCGGTCAAGTCGCCGCCGGCAAAACGATTACCCGCATTCTGATCGCTTACTCCGCACCTGAAACCGGAATATCTTTTCAAGGCGCGATTGATGATATCGAAATCGGGAGTTCGGCAAAAACAATCAGTGGCTCAACCCCTGTTGACGAAGTAAACATTCTGAGGGGAACGGCTTCAAACAATTCCTTTCCCCGCGGCGAAACCGTTCCAGCAGTTGGTGTGCCCAATGGTTTTGCCTACTGGTCTCCGGCACTGAACAGCAGCTCGCCTAATCACCCCTATCCGTACAGAGAAAACAATGATCCGGAAAATTCGCCTGAGATCCAGTCATTTTCGCTCAGCCATTCGCCAAACGACCAGAACGGAGACAGACAGTCTTTTCAGGTTATGCCTTCAGATTTAGCCGGTACGCCGGCAGCGAACCGGCTAAACCGCGGACTCGCCTTCAGCCACAAAAACGAGACGGCAAAACCAGATGAATACAGCGTGACTTTCAATAATGGAATGAAGGCAGAATTGACAGCGCTCAGTCATTCAGCCATTCTCCGTTTTACTTTCAAGGGCAATTCGGGGAATTTGATTTTCGATAATATTGATAATAATGGCGGTCTGACGCTCAATCCGTCGAAGAACACCATTGAAGGCTACTCGGATGTTCAGAATGGAACAACAGGAAACAGCAGCCGGCTTTTTTTCTATGGCTATACGGACAGCGCCGTAACCGATTCCGGACGGCTCTATGGTGAAGGCCGGGATAAAGTGACTGCTTTTTATAAATTCGATACATCCAAACAAAAAACTGTTACACTGCGCATCGCAACTTCTCTGATCAGCATTGAACAGGCCCAAAAAAACCTGAGTCAGGAAATAAGTGATAAAACGTCATTTGAGACTGTCATGAATGAGGCAAAGGACGCATGGAACAAGCAACTTTCAAAAGTCACTGTTCAAGGGGCAAGCCCGGTGCAGAGAACGACCCTCTATTCCAATCTTTACAGGCTCTTTCTCTATCCAAATGCCGGTTTTGAAAACACCGGAACAGATAAGAAACCGGATTACAGCTACGCCGCGATCGGCGGGGCACCCCAGTCTGATAATACGCAGGACAGTACGGGCGCTTCGATTAAACAAGGAAAGATTTATGTAAACAGCGACTTTGCTTATAGCGCTCAAACCGTCTGGCCAGCTTATAGTCTGCTTGATCCAAATTTAGCGGGACAAATGGTCAATGGCTTCCTCACCAATGAAGAAAATGGCGGAGGAAGCATTGCCCCTTCAGAAATTCCTTATGCTGATGAAGCGTTTGCCGATACCTATCTCAGGGGGGCACAGGGTATCAATACGGACGAGCTGTACAGCACATTGCTGCAAGATGCCACCGTTGCCGACGACGGAGAAGGGGAGACAACTTCGAGCTCCTCCGAAAGCGGCGGTAGCCTGGACAGTATATTGGCGGACAGCCTGAGAGATTTTTCGCTCGCCAATCTGGCGTCCAAACTGGCTGGTCAAGGTGCTAAGGGAGAAAATTATAGCGATGAAAGTACATATTTTCTTCAGCGTTCACAAAGTTATTTAAATGCCTTTGATCCTTCAGCTGACCTTTTTAATCAGAAGACAGCGAGCGGAAAATGGGAACAGAATTCCAGCACAACGGGTCCTGACCGTTTTAATCCACAGGCAGCTCCCAACCGCTGGCGGTTTTCTTTTGATGCACCGCAGGATGGACAGGGATTGGCTAATTTGTATGGAGGACGCGGTGGACTCGGTAAAAAAATTAATCAGTTTCTTGCTTCAGGTCCGACAGCATCGGCATTGAAAACAAGTCCGGAAGCCAGACAGGCCGCGGCAGGGAAGCTTGGCATGTTTACACTGGACAGCCCTACTGCCCCCTCCATTCCTTATATGTATCTGTTCGCCGCGGCACCATGGAAAACCCAGGATACCGTCCGTAACATTCTAAATCGTTTCTATACAGGCAGCGATATCGGGCAGGGTTTTCTGGGCAGTGACCAGGGATCAATGCTGTCGGGATTCTATTTTTTCGGTTCGGCAGGAATCTTTCCCTTGCAGAAGGGAACTGCTGACTATGTTCTTAGTGCACCCTATTTCAGCAAAATGACCATCCATCTCGCAGGCGGGCATAATCTGGTTATCCGGGCGCCTGGGGTCAGCAATCAAAACAGATACATCCAAAGCGTCACATTCAATGGGCGACGCCTAACCGGAGTGACTCTGACGCAGGACCAGCTGGCAGGCGGTGGGACTCTGTCGTTTCAGATGGGGCCAAAGCCTTCACCATGGGGCAGCAAGGTTAACAGCCTGCCTGATTCGCTGACTCCACCGTCAACTGACGGTTCATCTTTTTATCCCAAACCGCTGGTCAACCTGATCGACAGATCTGCTAAAGAAGCTACATTGTCGATCAGTGACGGTACATCGCCCGACGATTTGGCCAATGACGGGCAAGGAATAATGACCATTTTCTCAAGTGAGTACCCATCGCTGAATGTAAATTTCACAACGGGGAACGCCCGTATCAAAATGTACACACTGAGTTCCTCATCAAGTGTCCGGAACAGCGACCCGGAGGACTGGACGCTTTTTGCATCTAATGATGGAAAGACCTGGGATACCATTGACCACCGTTCTGGTGAAATTTTCAAGTGGCGATCAATGACCCGCCCCTTTGTCATTAAAAATCCGAAAGCCTACAAATATTACCGCCTGGATATCACGAAAACAAGTAATTCAGGTCCGCTTGCTCTCAATGGGTTTGAACTGCTTGGATATACTGGGATCGGTTCCGGATTTAACGCAATACGAAGCAAACTGCTTGATCAATTCGGGCAAAATACGCTTTCGGAGACGGAGACGGCATCGCTGTCTTATGCACTGAATCAGGCACAGAACGCGTTCAATACGGGGAATATCTCAACGTCCATTTATTATCTACAGTCTTACGTACAGCTGATCAATTCTTTCACTTATGACGCTTCTACCCCAGGTAATATCAGAGAGCAGCTATCAGCGGATGCACATGCACTGATTGATCTTCTCTCTGAATGATTGGAATAGCTGCCAGAATTCGACAGTTCATGAAATGTGTACTCAAATAGGGGCAGGGACATGTATTAAAAACAATCTTCTTTAAAAAAGGAAAAGGTGACCTTACTGTGTTAGAAAAAATGATCCTGCGTGACGCGGTTGAAGCAGACCTCCCGGCTATTGTCGCCATCTATAATGCAACAATCCCTGGAAGAATGGTCACTGCAGATACGTCAGAAGTCTCAATTGACGAGAGGAAGCCATGGTTTGAAGCCCATCTTGCGAATAAGAACCGGCCGCTCTGGGTAGCCGTGCTGGACGGGAAAGTATGCGGCTGGCTCAGTCTGAGTTCTTTTTATGGACGGCCTGCCTATCACTCAACGGCGGAAATCAGTATTTATCTGGCTGAGTCTTGCCGCAGAAGGGGGTTGGGCTCATTTCTTGTCAGGCAGTCTCTTGAAAAATCAGCTGAATTTGGAATCAAAACTGTGCTGGCTTTCATCTTCGGCCACAATGAACCAAGTCTTCGCTTATTTGAGAGCCTGGGTTTTGAAAGATGGGGAGTACTCCCGAAGATTGCTGAACTGGACAGCATTGAGCATGACCTGGTCATTCTTGGAAAACGTTTAGCCAAATAATGAAGATGTTACGTAAAAAACGAAGCGGTAAAATTGACCCGCTTCGTTTTTTTGTGTCTTTGACTGCGCTTTGCGTAGCCGCTGGATTATTAAAAAAAATCACTCAGCACTTGTATCTTCGCCAATAATCCGGACTTCAGTATGCAGATCCACATCGAATTTTTCTTTCACTTTTTTCTGTACATAGTGAATCAGCATAATATAATCTGTGGCTGTTCCATGGTCGACATTGACCATGAAGCCGGCATGCTTGGTCGACACTTCTACTCCGCCGATCCGGACGCCCTGAAGGCCGCTGTCTTGGATCAGTTTGCCCGCATAATAACCTGGCGGACGTTTAAATACACTGCCGCATGACGGATATTCAAGCGGTTGTTTCAGCTCACGCAGATAGGTCAGATGTTCCATTTTCTCCTTAATCTCCGCTTTATCTCCGGGGCAGAGGGAAAATGTCCCCTCCAATGCAATATACTCGTTTTCAGAGATTGCACTGCTCCGGTACCCCATGCTCAGCTTCTCCCTGCTCAAGTTTAAAAGATGCCCAGAAAGGTCGGCCACAACAGCCTGATCAAGGACATCTGAAGTTTCTCCTCCGTACGCTCCGGCGTTCATAAACAGAGCGCCCCCGACCGATCCAGGAATACCGCAGGCGAACTCAAGCCCGGTCAGGCCGTGTGCCAGGGCAAAACGTGAAACATCAATAATTGCAGCCCCGCATTGAGCGACCACACTGTTTCCTTCAAGACGTATCGCATCCAGATGCAGTAAGTTAATAACAATGCCGCGAATCCCGCCATCACGGATAATGACGTTGGATCCCTTCCCGAGAATGGTCACCGGCATCGCTTGATCCTTTGCAAAGTGCAATATTTTGCAGATTTCTTCATAACTTTCGGGCAGAACGAGAATGTCCGCCTCTCCGCCTGTCTTTGTAAATGTGTAGGCACTCAAGGTCTCATTGCATTTCACCCGATCTGTGTCCCCCACAATTTCCTTTAGATGTTCATAAATATTAATTTTTTGCATGCCGATCCTCTATCATTAATTTGGCTTTGTTACTTAAGACAGATCCCGTGCAGGAGATCTGTAATTATTATTTATGCCATTCAGCCATTCATATGTCAACTGTCTTCCAATATCATCCAACGCACTTGAAACAGACGGTCCGGCAAGAAGTGGATCAAATTCAATGCCTTAATTTTGACGTGATCCATGTTTGTCTGCATACATGATTTCATCCGCTTTTGCAATCAGGTCGTCAATCGTCTCTCCATCATCCGGATAAAAGCTTACCCCGGTACTTAAAGAGAGGCTGATTCGATAACCGTCCTGAATAATATGCTTCTTCTTATTGCGGCTGATCTGCTTCGCTACTCTCTGATAGTCAGCATAACTCGTAATATCTGGCATTAGGACGAGAAACTCATCGCCTCCGTATCGGCAAACAATATCGTTCTTCCGTGTCGATTCAGTTAGAAGGCTTGCCACACGAGTCATCACCTTGTCGCCCGTATTATGACCAAATGTGTCATTGATTGCTTTGAACTCATTGACATCGACAAACATCAGCCCAAGCACATGGCCGCTCCGTTTTGCCAGATTCAAATATTTGTCCGCAAATTTATCAAAAAGCGCTCGATTGGCAACACCGGTCAGCTTATCATAATAGGCAAGTTTTTCGATGACTTTCTCTTTTTGCTGAAGCTTGATGTTCAGATGTGAAAGTTGCCTGACGTAATCGCGGAGCTGGCTGATCTGATAGAACTGATTGGTCACATCGATAAATTCAAGCAATATAGCAGCCCCATCACGATTCGAGACGCGATTCATTTTCAGATTCACCTTATGATTTTCACTGATCATGCGCCGGTGCAT
The DNA here is from genome assembly GCF_002802965.1 of Sporolactobacillus pectinivorans. Classification (NCBI taxonomy): domain Bacteria; kingdom Bacillati; phylum Bacillota; class Bacilli; order Caryophanales; family Sporolactobacillaceae; genus Sporolactobacillus; species Sporolactobacillus pectinivorans. Next base: position 3,441,037 of record NZ_NXGA01000001.1, read on the forward strand.
CGCCGCGGAGAAAAAGACCGGTGTACCTCCGGCAATCACCTTATCCACCGCACTATGGAAAAAGTTTCGATTCAAATAAGGCAACGCTTCTTCAATCTTCGTATCCTTAACTTCATCCTGCTTTTTCTTTGTCAGCTTCTCCATGAACGGGTTCCAGTAAATGATGCTTAAGTCTTCAGCAAGAATCACAATACCTTCATTTATGCAATTCAATATATTGGGCAGAAAAGAATCCATGTCGCTCATCTTCCATCATACATTCTATCAATGGTATTCAAAATATCATCCAATGATTTCAGTGTCATGTTGATGACGATTGCTCCTTCGATATGCGTCCCCTCAATATTGAAGGTAATATACATCATCAAAATAAGGTGGTACGCCTCATCGGTAACAAAAAGATCTGCACGGGCGCGGTCCAGAACATTGACCTCGGGGAGCGTATATTCAACAGGTATACTGACCGTATTGCTTAGCTCGCCAATGATCGCATTCAAAACAATATTGCCAATCTCCTTGACAGTATCGAAATCGATGTCCGTAAACTCCATTGTAGCTTCCTCGCCGCGATCCTCATGGAGACAAAGATCAATAAATTGATGCATTTTGTCAGCAGGAAAAATCAGGCTTACAGTGCCCTCCAGCTGTCTGTCAAATGAAATGGAGGAAACCATGACCGCTCCCTCAGCCACTTGATTCAAAAATTTGTCCAGTTCAACCTTTCCACGTTCAACACTGAGGATTTTTACATCCGGGACATCAAGAATTATTTTTTTATCAATAATTTCGGATAGTGTGCCGGCAGCTTGTCCGACACCGATATTAAATAGTTCTTTAAGTATGTCCTCTCGGTTGATCTTTCCGGTCACTGGGCATCCTTCCTTATAATGTCGGCTATTTCTTCCGCCTTCTCATCATTGAGCGGTTTGTTGATAAAGGACAAGACACCCATTTTTTCTATAACATCACGCACACGTTTCTGGACATCGGCTGAGACAACGATAATCTTAGCATCAAAGTCAATCTGTCTGACTTCTTCAATCAGATCCTGTCCTCTCAATTTTGGCATCAACAGGTCAATGAGCAGATAATCCGGACGAATTTTTCTGAATTGTTCCAGACCCTCTTCACCGTCATCCGCATAATCGAATGTGACACCTTTCAGATGCTTTCCCACGAGCGTGGATGTTATTTTCTGAGAGAATTTTGAGTCGTCAACGATCAGTACTTTTGTCATTATCAACAGTCCCCTTCGTCACTCTTTAAAAATTATATCAGAAAAATTGAAACAAAAGGTGCATAATTTACGCATCCACTTTAAAGACTTTCTAGTTGTCCACCGCATATAGTTCTTTAGTCTCTTTTTTTGTATGAGTCTAAAGTCGTGCTATTTCTTCTATTATACGAATCTATGAGAAAAAAACAACAACTTATTCCTCTAATCGTCCAAATTTCCGATCTTTTTCTAACGACCATTGGCTGTATCTCTTTAGATGACTTTCAAGAGCATCTGATCCAGTATCCGAAATGCTGATCTGATTTTATCATCAGATACGCCTTCGTACAAATCTCCAATATTTGTTTCAAAAGAACAGCCACCGTTGTCCGTCTTCTTCAAATATCCGGTCAGGCCGATATCAGTAGATTGATAGAAATCAATCAGCAAAGGCCTGAGTTTCTCTTCCGGGACATTAATATAGACGTGAAACATGTTGGAAACTGGAACTTCAGGTAATGTCAAAACGCCATGGCAGGAGTTAAAGAATCCGGCAAACTCCTTCGCCTCTTCATAATACTGGGCCATCTTCCCGATCCGCCGGTCAAAATAGTAATCTGAGCTGATGATGTAGGGATAAAGGCTGATCAGATCACCGCCGTAGCGCCTTTTCCATACTTTTGATTCTTCTGTGAAATCAGTATCACCGGCGAGAATCGCTCCGGCAATACCTCCAATTCCTTTGTAAAATGAGACGTAGACACTGTCAAAGAGGCCGCAGATTTCGGCGGCCGATTTTTGATAGTAAGGAAGCACTTCAAACAGTCTTGCCCCATCGAGATGAAGCCGGATACCGTTTTCCCGGCAATAAGCTGAAATCCGCATCAGTTCACCGTAATCCGGCAGCTGACCGCCGATCTCGCGTTGTGGTAATTCCAGAAGCAAACAGGAAATATCCTCTTTAAGGTTAGTAATGTCCTGCAGCTGTATCAACCGATCCTTGTCAGCCAGCAATAGCGGCCGGATGTGGTGCAATTCTTTCAAACCGCCATTCTCGTGAATTTCCAGGTGACAGGTCGGATGATAAGCGACCGTTTTAATCCCTTTCCGATCACACCAGATGCGGAGTGCAATCTGCTGCGCCATCACGCCACTCGGGAAAAACACGGCAGACTCCTTGCCAAGAAAATCAGCCATTTTTTTCTGGAAATCTTCAATCAGTTTGCCATTGCCGTAAAAATCGCTTTCCGTCGCGTCATCCACCTCGCTAAAAGCTTTGTTTAATACCTGAATGGTTCGCGGTCCATTGCCGCCGAGCTTATATCCCGTATTTCTGAACGCTTTTAAAAGATCATTTTCTTCACTCACCGCGATCGTTCCCCTTTCTTCATCTATTCAGCTCTCAGGTTCAGCTCTCAGGATAAATGATTTCTTCCCGCACTTTTTTGCTCAATCTGTTCAGCACGATACTGTGTGCCTGATCCAGCATGCCTTTCAGCACACTCTCTGGCACATCTCCTTCAAGGTAGAGAGAATTCCAGTGGACTTTATTCATATGATAGCCCGGTATAATATCGGGATACTCCTCTCTGAGCTGCGCGCCTGTCGACGGAGCCAGTTTCACGGTAATAATCGGACGTCCGTTTTTATCCCCGCCCATCATCGCAAATATTTTGCCCCGAATCATATAGCGGGTGGCTTGCCACTCCACCTTATAATCCTGCTCCACTCCTTTTTTTGAAAGGCAGTATTCATCAATCCATTCGTATTTCATTTACCGGTTCCTTCTTTCTGTTCAGTTTGCCGGGCCTGTGTCAGGGGAAGCCAGAAAGGAGATTATGGTGCCCCATCAAACAAATAATGAAGCATTTTACCCGGATTTTCCAGGAAGCTCCGGGTAACCATGTAATGTTCCGTTTCCTCATAGGGTGTTCTTTTCAGACCCTGATCGGATAAAATAAAAATATCCGCGTCCGGGTAGGCCATCAGAAGCGGAGAATGTGTAGCAATAATAAACTGGGAATCCTGTTCCACCAGTTCATGGATACGTACCATCATAGTCAGCTGCCTGGACGGTGAAAGTGCCGCCTCCGGTTCATCCAGTATGTATACACCATGCCCGCGGAACCGATTGAGCATCAGCGCGAGAAAGCTCTCCCCATGGGACTGCTCATGCAGCGATTTACCCCCATAACCTTTCAAAAAAGCCGCGCCACCGACCTCCTTCGCCAACTCATCAATATTTGATGCCACGTTATAAAAACTCTCAGCACGCAGAAAAAAACCGTCACTCGGATAATCACTGCCCCTGACGATTCTTATGGAACGATACAGCTCGGAATAGCTATCATTGATTGAAAAGTTGAAGTTCTTTGAGCCGCCCTCCGGATTAAATCCCCAGCAGACAGCCAAAGCTTCAAGAAGCGTTGATTTTCCCGTACCGTTTTCACCGACGAAGAACGTGACCTTCTTTCGAAATTCAAATTCATCAAGATGCTGCAATATCTGAAGGCTGGATAAATAGCTGTCCGTATAAGTCGTGTCGGAGTGATCAATCGAGAAGTTGCGGATGAATAAATGATTCATAATAACGATCAGCTCCCGATGCTGAAATGGAAATGAAGATTTTTTATCGCCATATTCATAGCCTTTTTCATGTAAGCAACCGCAACTGTCATCGAAACTTTACTTTCCCGTCATAGGACGTGATCACGCCATACAAATCCGGCCGCCGGTCACGGAAAATGCCCCACTCAAATCTCTGGGTCTGAAGCTGATCCAGATCGAATTCAGCGGTCAGCACGGTTTCGCTTGTTCTGTCCGCCTCGACTATTTTGCTGCCCTGCGGACCGGCGATAAACGATGAGCCGTAAAATGTGATTTTGGAGTCTTCATCAGTCTCTGTGCCGATCCTGTTTGACGCAATCACGGGCATGAGATTAGCCGCCGCATGGCCAAGCATGCATGCCTGCCAGTGATCTTTTGAATCAATCGACGCATCGTACGGTTCGGAGCCGATTGCCGTCGGATAGAAAAGCAGTTCGGCACCCATCAGCGCCATGCATCTCGCCGATTCCGGAAACCATTGATCCCAGCAGATGCCCGCGCCGATTTTCCCATACCGGGTTTGCCAGACTTTAAATCCGGTATCTCCGGGATTGAAATAAAACTTTTCTTCATAGCCCGGCCCGTCCGGAATATGGCTTTTCCGATATGTTCCAAGCACTGTTCCGTCCGCATCAATCATGGCCAATGCATTATAGAGCGCGTTGTTTTTCTTTTCATAAAAACTGAGTGGAAGAACGACCCGAAGCTCCCGGGCGATCCGGCTGAAGTGATTCACTGCCCGGTTTTTTTCCAATTCCTCCGCCAGCGCATAATAATCAACCTTTTCCTTTTGGCAAAAATAAGGAGTCTCAAATAATTCCTGAAGTAAAATGACTTGAGCACCCTTTTTGGCGGCTGCACGTACAAGCGACTCGGCTTTAGCGATATTTTCATCAAGCGTCCAAGAACAACTCATCTGCGTAGCCGCCACTTTAACTTTTCTCATGTGTGTCCACCTCTTTGTACGGCCGGCATCTGCTGTGTTGAGCAGTGTATATTGCCGCCTTCTTTAATGATCGCCATACCGTCTATGGTCTTGATCCTGCGATCCGGAAATGCCCGGCTCAGAATTTTTTCTGCCTCATGATCTGTCTTTTCGGCCTCTCTGCCAAAGACCGGGAGAATAACTCCATCGTTGCAGAGATAAAAATTCAAATAACTCAGTGTCAGTCTGCTGTCCTGAAATTTTCTTTCAGGAGGCTGAGGAATTGGGATTACTTCTATTTTTCGTCCGGCCGCATCCGTCTCCTGTTCCAGTATCCCGAGATTTTCACGGGTAATCGCACAATTATCATCGCACGGATCATCACAAACCTGGATGAGCACTTTCCCGGGAGCGGCAAAACAGGCGATATTGTCCACATGGCCATCTGTTTCATCCCCACTCAGACCGTTTTTCAACCAGATCACTTTTTGTATATTTAGAAATTTTTTGAGTTCGTTCTCAATCCGCTCACGGTCAAGCTGCGGATTACGGTTTGGATTGAGCAGGCATTGCTCTGTCGTAAGCAGTGTTCCTGCTCCGTCGACGTGAATCGATCCACCCTCAAGTACGAGCGGTGAATCAAACTGGCGTACGTGAAAATGTTCCAGTACGGCTGCAGCGACCCGATCGTCCAGATCCCATGGTCTGTATTTTTCCCCCCAGGCATTGAACCGCCAGTTGATCCCCGACCGGCTCCCTTTACTGTCAATCAGAAAAGTCGGACCGTTGTCACGGATCCAGGAGTCATCGTGCGGAATCGGAAGCACCGTGATATCCGAACAGCTGAACAAATCCTCGACCTGCTCCGCTTCGTTTGGATTAACAATAATCGTGACCGGCTCAAATTCAGCCACTGCACGCGCAAAATTGGCATAACCACTGCAGACGCGCTCATAATTTTCGGGATAACACATGGACTCGCGAACCGGCCATGAAATGAATGTGCGCTCATGCACCTCCCACTCTGCCGGCATCCGGAAGCCAAATTCTGCTGGATACATCGTATTGTTTACCTCACATTTTTCTTATTATGTTTATTTGACTTACTTCGCTGATCCATAAAGGATACTAATCGCCCACATTTAGTAAAAAAATTGCTCAATGACCGTGTTAACCGATTACACGGATTACCTGAACCTCCGTAATCGACTCTAACGTGTATGTTACCATAAAAATATTGGTGTAAAAACGCTGAAACTCGGTTTATTCCACCGGGGTGATTTTATTCCGGTGCTCTTTTGGCTTTGGATGCAGATCCCTTGCCAAAAATGCGATCTCTTAGCCCATGTTTCTTCTTGCATAGCGGAAGCAAACTGTACAACAGTTAATTAAAATCGAATTGAGACAGAAGAAGGACTGAACCGGACAATAAAGGTTTGGAATCAGACATAATCTCGGTGCGAATCGGAACAAGTAACACAGAAAAAGATTTCTACCTCTCATCTACATCCCATATCCCGCTCTTTAATACCTCTTTGAATTCGGGATTTGCTCTAAGCACACCAAAAGCCTTAACAGATTTAATGGCTTTAAGTGCCAGCTCACTGTCAATGTCATCGCTGAAAATCAGCAACCCCACATTTGTGATCTTCAGCTTTTTGCTCTCCGCCACAGCTTTTTCAAGAGTTCTTCTATTGAAGTACGCTACACCGATCGTAAAAGACGATTGGGTGACTACTTGATCAATATCTCTGGCATGGACAGAGATCTGATTTCGGATCGCAGTCTTTATAAAATCCGTCCTGTTAGAATAGAAACCCTGATCAATCAGCAAATCCATTTTCCCCAAATCAACAACATTCATATTAACGGTTATCTTTTCTGTATCAGCCATTCACTCACCATCTCCCAACCATCTGTTTCAGGTCATTATAGCAGCATCTTCACCATCCGTACAGATGGTGAAGAAAATCTATATGGATGCTATCTGGTAAACTTCATCTATTGAAATCCCGTTCCAGCCAAATATGGTATAATTAGAAAAAAATGGCTCCACTAATTCCCGATTTTCAAGGTGCCTCTTTTATACAGCACAAGGGAGTTCAACGAGTGACTTGTATCTCCATGCATTCACTCTTATGCAATGACATTAATATTATTGTCTCTTTTCGATCCAATACGGCGACCTCACGCCTGCTTTCTTATGCAATGACATTAATATTATTGTCTGGGAAGTTATGATGATCCATTTGAATTTGTCAAATGAAGAACAGCTGCTCGTGAACAGTGAATCAGAGAAGCGTGGCAAAAATATTGTCGTTGCTTATCTGCTCTGTATCTTCTTGGGTGACCTGGGCATTCATCGTTTTTATCTTGGGCGCAAAGGTTCAGCCATTGCTCAACTCATTCTGACAATTACCGTTATGGGCCTTATTGTTTCCGTTGTCTGGAAAATTGTCGATCTCTTTCTGATTCCTGAAATCATCCATGAAAATAACGATCAACTTGAAGAACAGATTGTGCAAGAAGTGATCAGTAAAAGATCATGATTATTGCATTTTTATACCGCTGCGGCGGTTTTTTTAGTTTTGCCCGTCAATTTCCGGAAATCAACTTATTTTCCGCATCATTCAGATGCAAATTTATTTCAAATAGTCTTTTATGATTTGCCAGACCGCCAGTTTTTCACCAAATGTTTTCGAATATCTGCCCGGAGTCGGACTGGTCGAAGGTAAGCAAACCAAATCCCGATTACCTATTGGGATTGTTTTAAAATATTTCCGGAATACCGCAAAAGATTTCGTGCCGTTAAAGGCAATCAGACGGACCTCCGGATACTCCTGTAAAAGGCCGAAAATCTTATTTGGTTCCTCATCTCGGATTGCCGAATCCAGGCTCCCTTCCCTCGTACACTGATGAATCGTATCCCAAAGTGCAATCCGTTGACGCTTAAGAAAAGCGCATTTATCGTCATAATCAATAAACTCCGCCTCTCTGCCAAGGAGAGTGCGCATGATTCGCCAGAACTGATTTCGCGGGTTCGCATAATACTGCTGTTTCACTAAAGAAATGTGGCCGGGCATCGAACCTAAAATAAGGACACGGGCGCCTGCCCCGATAATGGGTTTCATAGAAAAATGAAGCTTTGATTTGTTCCCCAATGGATTCATTCCCCGCTTTTTTCTTACAATCTCATGTCTTTTCTTATTATCTTCGGAAATTTGGTATGAAACAAGAAATTGATTGACGGAAAAAGGCGTGCCAGATCAACTTCCGCCTGAAAACTGGCTTCAGCAAGTGCATTTGATCCTGTTTTGAACTGAAAGTCCGATCAATTAGCCTTTATCAATCCAATCTTCAAAATCTCAGACATAATCAACCCACTCAATAAAAGTAGTGCTAAGGGAGAAAAAATTGCCCATACTAAAAACCTGGAGGTGTGACGATTGATGATTCAATGGATAATGGCCGGATTTATACTGCTTGCCCAGCCCGCCACCCTTCCGGACAGCCTGACCATAACCGAACAGGGACACGTGGTGACACAAGTCAACCGTAAGGATTTTACAACATTCTTCCCCGGTACCCCAATGATTGACAGCAGAAAATATCAGCAGTTTATCTGCACCCTTGACCGGAAAATTGATCAGTCCCCGGTAAATGCCCGGATCGACGACCAGGGAACCATCATTCCTGGAAGAAAAGGCCGCAGACTACACAGACAGGCATTCAGAGATCAGTTCAACAGCTACTTTTTCGGCCGTGGCGCAGCCGAAATTGAAGTACCTGTCCTTGAGACTTATCCTAAAGTCGACAGCGAGCTGCTCGCCCATATCCGGGTGCGGCAGATCAGCCATTATGCCACTTCTTTTAATCCCGGCAATAAAAGCCGTTCACATAATATCGCTCTTGCAGTCCGGTCGATTGACAACTACGTGGTCTTTCCAAATGAGACGTTCTCGTTCAATCGGGTCGTGGGAAGGAGGACAACCCAAAAAGGGTATCTGCCTGCCCCCATTATCGTCAAAGGTGAGTACTCTGAGGGCGTAGGTGGCGGCATCTGTCAGGTTTCATCCACCCTTTTCAATGCGGCCGACAGTGCAGGACTGCGCATCATCCAGCGCTATTCCCACAGCAAGCGTGTCGCCTACGTTCCGCCCGGACGTGACGCCACTGTCAGCTGGTACGGTCCCGACTTCCGTTTTCAGAACAAATATAACCAACCGGTTCTGATCCGCGCAAAGACATACGGCGGGAGCATCCTTTTTACACTGTACTCTTCTGATGTGATTAATGTCAGACCCAGGAAAGTTCCCAACACCTCAGAAGTTCAGCCAGATGAAATGCAAGCGGCTCATTCGAATACATGAAGAACCATGTGACCAGCCACAAGATACGCAAAACCAACTTTCAACAGCTATAAATGCTGCATCAAAAAAGACATCCTCCATCCAGGTTTGGAACGGAAAATGTCTCTTGATCAGACTACTTGTTTTTCTGTATCGCTGCCGCCGCTTCACCGTTACTGACAGATACAGATGCCTGCTGGTTGTTAGCTGGGAACTCCGCTTTTTCCATCATGTCTTTCAACCAGAGCTCTGATTCTTCAGGCAGAGATCCGTCAGAGTAGAATTTTTGAATGCGCGCGCAGGCCGGCGGATAACCAAGTTCCGCCGAAAGCAGTAAATAATGAATGCCCTCTTCCGAGTCCTGTTTCACAGCTTCTCCATCGAATTCCCCTTTGCTCCGCATCTCCGCTAATGTGTACATCGCTTCAGGATTATGAAGTGAAACGGCCTTCCCAATCAATTCGATCCCGCGTTTCGGATTTCTGTCAACGCCGAGTCCTTTGCCATAGGCCATCCCCACCTGGTAAATAGCGGGGCTGTAATTCTGAGCCGCACTGCGGAAAAGATAGTCCATAGCATCCTGTGCCGGAATATCCAAATCGGCATTTTCCTCGCTGTTCCCAAGCACCCAAATCTCGTACTGTGCCTCCGGAGAAGACTGGGCTGCCTTCAGAAGCCATTTATAAGCCCGTTCCCTGTTCGGTTGTACATTTTTTAAGGATTTATAGCCTGAAACATAATACTGGTAAAGAGCGAACTGCGCTTCCGGAAATCCATTGCCTGCCGCTTCATCCAGCAATTTTTTTGCTTTGTTTGTATCCGGACGCACGTAGAATCCATCCAGCAATACATTGGCTAGTCTGTACATAGCCGGTGCATAACCGCTCCCTGCGGAGTTTTCCAGATAGCGGATTACTTCCCGATGTTCCATCAGCATCTGATTCCCATGTTCATACTTGTCCACAATCAGAAGGCATGCTTTCGGATTACCGGCTTCAGCATATTTTCTGAGCAGGCTAAATGCCTGATCATGGTCCTTTTCAAACAAAACGTCCTTATAAAATCCATGATTATAGCATTGATAAATCTTCAACTGCGCATCCCAGTTATTATGGTCGGCAGCTTTGCTCATGTAGGAGAAACCCTCTTCGTTATCCTTTACTACACCTTTGCCATCAATGTAAAGATCCCCGATTCGCTCTTCTGCGGCCGGAAAACCATGGTCGGCCGCCAGTTTCAGCCATTCCCACGCATCTTTCGGGTCAGTCAGAAACTGATTTCCGTGTTCATAAGCCTCCCACAGGTCATATGCCGCTTCGATGCTGCCATCTTCTGCTGCGGCGCGCAGCATGGAATGAGCGCGCTTTTTATCTTTTTGAATGCTCTGGCCCAGGCAGAGTCCGTCGTTATAGATTTGATAAAGCAAATATTCAGCCAGCGGCTGCTTCGTATCTGCGGCTTTTCTTAACACCGACAGATAATCTTCCGCGTGCTCTTTAGAAATGAATCCATAATTCTTTTGAAAAGCTTCAGCCAGGACGCGGACCGCCCGTTGCACGCCGTCTTCGGCAGCAGATTTTAGCCAGGAAAAAGCCAGATCTCTGTTGTACGATTGACCCTGCGGCGAACAACTGAATATGTAAAGAAGCCATTTAGCCTCCGGATAACCCGCTTCAGCCAGCTGTTCACATTTTTCAAGTGAAGCGTCATCGATAATCTTTTCCGGAATAGCTACAGGCCCTTTTTCTCCGATCGAAAGCGCTGAATCTCTTTTGATCTGTTCCAGGCACTGAAGCCACTTGCCCGATTCATTTTTATCCTTGGAAACAAGGCGGCCATCATTATATAGCTCGTGCAATTTTCCGGCCGCATTGGCCGAACCTTTCTCAGCAAGTTCTTTCAAGAGTCTAATACTGCGCTCCAGCGATGTTTTTCGACCGGCATTGATTCCCATCCAATACCAAATCTTCTGAATCAGTTCTTCTTCAGGTATACCGCTTCTCAGGTATTCCTCCATCAGCATGACATTATTCTGAACCAGTTTTCCTGCTTTCGTCCCGATCAAAGAGAGACTCGCGAAGGCGGCAATAGCACCTGTAGTTGAATTTTCCAGATTAATGCGCATAGCAATCAGGTCACCAAAGTGAAAAGGTGCGAAAAGAGTATAAGGGATTGAGACATCCATATTGTTCTTGCGCAGCGCCAGAGAATAATCAAATTCCCCTTCACCGTTCTGATAAGTGTCCTTTTTCAGCACATCCTGAACATGAAGCGGACGATTTCCCGGTTCACTGAAAAACTGAATGAAAACTCTTCGGTGAAACCTTTTCCTAAAGGATACGGGCGAACCATCCACAGCAATAGAAAACGCCAGTTCCGAATCACTATCGACCAAAGTTACTTTCAGCGTGCTGTCAATCATTAAATCTTCCATTCGATCCCTCTTCTTGACCCGGAAAGAGTGATGCTAAGTTTTCCGAGAAAAAATATTTCCTACACTACATAATTAATTTTAAGCGAATTTCTGTGGAAGTCTACTAAATGAAGCATGGATAATTTTTCTAACGCGGGATGGGATCATCTGCCTATTTGCGCGAATAACGTGATAAAAAAGTATGGTTTTATATAATCACGGATCCTCTTCCTCAAAACTTATTAATCCTATCTGCATCAAGAGATTTAAGAATCTCAGTCACCAAATTTAAGGCGGATACATAATCCTCAAAAGCTACGTAGCAATATGGCGTATGCGCATATCTGACCGGAATACCGATCACAACCGTTGGGGTCCCCTGATACAGATTAATCGCCGCGCCGTCATTCCCGCCTCCCGTTCTTACCGCCCTCTGAGCTTTGATTCCTTTTTGTTTCGCGAGATTCAGACAGTACGCCTGAAATCCGGGATTCACAATAATAGACCGGTCATAGTCGCGAAGCATCGGTCCCCTTCTCATTCCGGTTTGAATCATATAATTCTCAACGACTGTATCATCAGCAGGCGGACCTTCGAGAACAATAGACAAGTCCGGCTTAATTCTCCTGACCGTAATCTGCGCCCCCCGATCGCCAACCTCTTCCTGAGCGGACAGAGAAGCGACCACATCGACATCAAGTGCTTGACCGTTCAGTTCCTGTAATGTATCGACGAGGCAAGCCGTGCCGATCCGATTGTCAAAAGCTTTACCCATTAACAGATCCTTATCTTTTAGATAGTCAAAGGCAACGTCAGGGACCACCGGCGCTCCGATATCAATTTTAAAATCATTCATCACTTCTTCAGCCGAAGTAGCGCCGACATCTATGGACATATCGGCAACCTGCGGCAGCTTTTTGCGATCCTCAACCGTCATAAAATGGGGCGGTGTACTCGTGATCACTGCCGGGATATACTCTCCATCCCGATTGCGAACCCTGACTTTTTGAGCCGGAATAGTGATTGCGGACCAGCCGCCAATGGTCACAAATCTCAATGTTCCATTCGGTTTGATGGCCTGGACCATAAAACCGACTTCATCGCTGTGCGCGTCGACTTGAACAACCGGTTTGTTTCCACTGTTCCCGCCGCGTTCAACAATAACATTGCGCATATGATCTTCACTGACTTTTCCAAAATCCTGTACAGCTTTTGAAAAGATGCTTGTTACTTCATTCTCGAAGCCTGAAACACCGTTCGCGTTTGATAATGCTTCAATTAATCTTAAAGACTTCTGCTTGTCCAATTTTCTGCCCCCTCCAGGAACGATCCTGGATTTATCCACTTGAACGTATTATAAACTTCGCTTAACCCGGCAAATTTCCGTCAGCAAATCGATTATCATGGCAGATTAATTGCCATGAAATACCGAACTGATCCTGAACCCAGCCAAATTTTTTGCTAAAAAAATAATCAGCCAGCTCCACGAACACTCCTCAGCTATCTGATAACTTCTCAAATCAATCTCATTTTCCGTATCACAATTCATAGAAAATGAAAGTGCAAACGAAAAATTATGTTTTACGCTACTGTCATTACACATGAATTTCTGTCCTTTTAATGAAAAGGCGACCGCTTCCATATTATCCTTTTCTCCAAAATCATCAGCGGCGTAATGATTCAGACTGAGGGCCCTGGAATCTTCAATGAGAGACGTGTACAAATTCAGTGCCTCTTCGCGATGGATTGGGAACATCCGTTTTTCATTTCAGATTACCTCCTACAGGGTGTGAAATGGCTATATACCATTTTCCAACTTTTGTAGAAACTTCATTTCCGTTAATTTATTCAATCCAACGATCTTTTACCCTAGCTGCACGTCAATTGATCTTTAACGCATACGTGTCTCAGGAAAGTTCACTTGATTTTACTCAATTCATCGATGAAAGCTGGCCGACGTATGTACTCCTCTTTCAGCTTCCCGATTAATAAACCGGCCGCCGGTTTACCGCACGCCGTTTTGAACGTTCTGATTTTATGGCAGACTTGCCGATAATGGCTGCGGTTGCTGCTGTGTTCTGCTTCATTCTCAATGTATGCTGTAAAAATCCGTTTAACCTCAGCCGGATAGGGCTTCACAGGATAAGGATGGAGCGTTTCAATCTCGTAAAGATGATTCTTGCAATAATCCAGAAGCTTTTCATACTTTTTCTCTTGAATCAGGATCTGAACATAAGTATTTGACGGACTGGCTTTCATCTTCAGCAGTGAAAACGGCATCCTCGAGCATGTCCAGGCTCTGATTGATGACCTCTCCGGGTCCGCCGTCTGATTCATCACAGTATTGCAGCATGGCAACAACTTCCGGAAGAACAGCCAAGCACAATGAAGCAGCCAACCCGCTGTTTCCCTTGTCCAGTTCGGTCCGGGCGTTTCCCAGAACCGTATCCGCACCTTCAAGTGCCTGATCCACCCGATTCCAGTCAATAAAACCGAAGTCTCCCTCTGCCCGTCGGATGGAGCCGGCAATTAATTTGCGGCTTTCTTTGAGCAGTGATTCTGGAACCAATCTTAAAAAAATTATGCTGAACGCATAAAAAAATTAATCTTCCTCTACTTTTCTTAAATGTCGAAACATCTGCCACATGAATAAAAAACAAACCATGGTAAAAACAACAAAAACAATAATCGTTGGCCAAGTGTTCGAAACCATAATTACCATAGAAGCAATCAGCAGCAAAATGATATTGATATTGGTCATAACCGCAAAAACGATCATCATCGGAGCAAGCAAATAACCCAGCGATTTCTTTTTCAGCAGCATAATCGCTGAAATAAATATAAGCGGCAGGTAGAAAGATAAATCCAGTGCGTGAACCGGATTCGTCAATAACCCGTCTTTCGTGATACTCTCCGGGGCCTGATTGATCAGCGCTGCCGGCAGTGACTGAGACAGCCATAGCAAAGTGAACAGTGCGGCAATCACAATCAGAAAAATGCCGACAGCCTTTACCGGTACTCGATCTGTAAACCAGCTTTTAAAATCCACGGTCAAATTTTTTATAAAAAAATAAATGACCGAGTAAATCGACAATCCGAGGATGGCGCAATAAACATGAAACAGGAAATTGAAATGCAGGGCAAAGCTGTAGATCACAAACGCGTATACATTAGTGATCATGACCCCGGTCCAAATGATCTTGCCAACTCTATTGCCTTTTGAAGCAAAAAAAGCGGACAGGATCAAGGCAGGCACCGTGACAAATAAGTTTGAAAAGTCCTGGCCGATTGTCTGGGAAAACCAGTCAATCGTTTCTCTCGAATAGATTCCCTGATAGAAAATACCGATGCTGCTTGTCACAGCCATGAGGATAACAATGGGCAATGTAAAATAGATAAAACTTTTGTCAGTTTTAAGTGCATTTGTTTTATGGGCCACCTTCATTCTCCTTTATCCATAAATCTAATATTCTCCAGCACCTTCTGCATTGCTCGCCTCGCCGCACTCAGATCGTCTTGATTGACGTCTCTGAACAAAGCCTGAGTAAAGGCCGTTCCTTCTTCTCTCAGTTTCCCCCAGAAATCCTTGCTCCGTTCAGTCAGTTTGATCCGGATGGCGCGCCCATCGTTTTTGTCTCTTTCAAGAAGCAGCAATCCCTTTTGTTCCAGTTTTAAAGCGATCTGTTTCACATTCTGATGGGAGCTCCCCATCTCCTTCGCCGCGTCTTTGATTGTTGGCGGTTCATCAAACAGATTGTCAATCACAATCGACAGAAACCACTGCTTTGTCGTTACGTCAAACTTTTTGAATTCCCGCTCAAGCAGCGTATCCATGCGATTCGCCGCGACAAAAATAAAGCCAAAAAGAAATTGCTGATCTGACATCAGGTCGAGTTTGTTCAATTCATTTCCTCCATGCAAAAAGTAATGTATTACCTATGTAGATAATAGATTACCTTTTTTATAAAAAATATCAAGTTTTTTTGTGCATTCGAATTTGTTTTATCGTGTTTTTTTTATAGATGCCACTTAATCCTTCTTGCTCAATCAATGAGGACTATTTGATACTCTCTTCTAGCCTACGCTTCCATTTTCAAGAAGTCTTCCAACAGAAAATCTCATTTGATTATCCATGATAAAAAACATTTAATTCTTGCCAAGTTTTCTCCAATGCTTCTAACCGTTCATAGAAATGGTTTCCTTTTTCCTTCCCTATACTGATAATGAGAGCATTGATCAAGCTAAGTGGTGCGACAAATGAATCAATAAATGATGGAATCCGGCTGGGTGCAGTCAAGGCGACATCTGCATAAGGAATCAGCGGTGATAATAAATTATCTGTAATAGCTATCGTTGTTGCCCCGTTTGTTTTTGCATACGAAAATATCTTAATAGTTGTATTTGTATAACGTGAAAAACTTATCGCAATTATCACATCCATTTTTGAAAGGTGATTTAGCTTTTCAGCATTTTTCTCAACGGACTGTATTAATTCAACATTATCTAACATGATATTTAAATAATATTGTAGAAATAATCCTAATGATACCGCACTTCGATTTGCTATAATATAGATACGCTTTGCTTTTAGCAATGTATCCACCGTTTTCTGGAAAGCATCAACGTCAATGCGATCAATTAACAATTTAATGTTGTCTATATCATCTTTCATTATTTCACGGATACCCAAATCTTTTTCATCATAAACATCGTTAGTCATGCGCAATCTCTCTGTTGTAGTCAATTGTTCCTGAACAGAAGTCTGCATGGCTTGTTGTAGTTCAACATACCCTGAAAAGTGCAAATAATTTGCAAAACGCACGATCGTTGCATCGCTAACATTGGCAAGTTTGGCTAACTTTTTCACGGTCAAAAAAGGTACTGTATTAGGATTTTCTAAAATATAGCGAGCTATTTTAAGATGTGCTTTGCTCATTTTGGGGATATTCTCAGCAATATATTGGTATACGTTCAATTTTGTCAAAGAACTTCTCCTCCAGTTGCCCATAAATGAAACCTCAAATTACACTTTATTTTATAGCAATCTATCTTATAAAACTAGGGGGGCAAAAGAATTTACCCCCCTAGTGTATCATGCTGTTTAGAAATAATGCGGTTATCAATGGTTACGAAAAATATGATAAAGCAATCTCATGAGCTTCAACTGTTTTATTAATATCATCAATATCGTGGACGCAGGACACAGAATATCGAGTTAGCGGTTTTACATAAATTCCCAATTCTAACAGTTTATAATCAATTTCTTTTCTCAAGTTCATGTTTGCATAGGCCATATCTCGATAGTTATGGACAGGATGATCCGTTAAAACAACATTGAATATGCTGCCCATCCCAATGGTTTGCATAGGGATGTCGTGTTTTCGATAGACTGCCTCAAGTTTTTTGCGCAACAGCATTGTATGATCTATGAGATTTTTCATGACATCCTTTTCTCCCAATTCTGTAATGGTTGCTAAGCCGGCTTTAAGTACAACTGGATGGCCATTATAGGTTCCGCTGTGAAACAAAATATCCGTTTTATTCTTACTTTTGGACTCACCGGCAAGAATGTCCGCCCCATTAGTCGGCGATAGCATGTTCATTATTTCTTTTTTCCCACCGACTGCACCGATTGGAAATCCGCCACCCAAGACCTTGCCTAGTGTTGTAATATCGGGCTTGATATTAAATTCCCCTTGCACACTACCTGAAAGCATACGAAAACCAGTCTTTACCTCATCCATGATAAGCACAATATTCAATTGATTTGTTAATACGCGTAATTTTTCCATAAACAACTTGTCAGCAGGAATAAAACCACCAAGTATGGGTTCCATGATCAAAGCCCCGATTTCATCTGAGTGTTCCCGAAGAATCTTCTCAGTAGCCTCATAATCATTGAAGGGCAGGATTACAGTATTTTTAACATAATAGTCAGGTATACCTTTTGAATCTGGAATTGCATTTGGTGATGATTCTTGCCCTGCTTCTGAAATATCTGGGTTTACACTGATCAAGACACGATCAAAGCCGCCGTGATAATGACCTTCGAATTTAGCTATTTTTGGTTTCCCTGTATAAGCGAACGCGAGTCGAGTGGCCAACAGAGTTGCTTCTGTACCAGAATTAGTAAACCTGACACTTTCTATACTCGGAAAAAAATCAATAATTTTCTCAGCCATCTGAGCTTCCAAACAGTGAGGTGTCCCAAAAATTGTCGTTCCTGTTGTCTCCATTTGCGCTTCAACAGCTGAAATAATTTCAGGGTATCCATGGCCAAAAATCAGTGCCCCATTGCAAAGCAGGTAGTCAATATATTCATTACCATCAAGATCATACAACTTACTGCCATGCCCCTTCTCCATCGTGATTGGATATGGAGGAAAATACTTGATATTTGCAGCTACTCCTCCGGGGATGACTTTACGTGCACGTTCAAAATAGGCTCTAGATTTTTTTGTTTTATTTATTAACTCTGATGTTTCATTCTCCAACATTAATATTACCTCCAGGTGTTAACGATCGGTCATATTCCTCAAGGTAGGGAATCATTTTTCTGGTCTCTTGTATTTTGTCAAAATCTATATTAAAAATTAATATATCTTCCGTATCGCCAGGCGATTCACAAAGAATATTGCCCAATGGAGAAACAAACTTTGACTTACCACAACTGCCTTCGTTTATGGTATTTACACCCAAGACAAATACTGTGTTATCTAATGCTCTGGCAGGGAGCTGGATATCCCATCTTGATTGTGCTGGGATACTCCAGACTGAAGGGACGATAATAATTTGAGCGCCTTGGAGTGTAAGTAGACGGCTGGGTTCGGGAAATTCGATATCATAACAAATTAATACACCTATCCTTCCAATTGATGTATCAACGGGAACGTACTGCCTCTTTCCAGCCGTAAAGATTTTTTGCTCACGACCCCAAAGAAAAGATTTTCGATATGTTTTTAAAATCAGCCCTGTTTTCTCAATGACAGCAAGTGATATAAACAATGAACCTTTTTCACTTTCAACAAAGGGAACAATCAATACAACTTGCCATTCAAAGGCTATTTTTTGAAACTGCTCAATAGTATCTTTTGTAGATGCCGCTAGGGAGGCAAAAGTCTGTTTATCCAGGTAGTAACCTGTTGACCAGAGCTCAGGAAGAATTATAAATTCTGCTCCCTGCCGCCTTGCACGTTTCATCATATCCACGGCATGTATAAAGTTTTGCTCGACTTGTCCGGGGACAGAATGAATCTGAATAGCTGCAGCCTTAATCAAGAGGAGTCCTCCTTTCTCAGGTTAAAGTATTTTTTGTAAAAATTTCTGGGTTCTCTGATGCTTGGGATGAGTAAAAATTTCTTCAGGGGTTTCGTCTTCCAACAATTGACCCTGATCCATGAAAACCACTCGATCAGCAACTTCCCGAGCAAAGCCCATTTCGTGTGTTACAACGACCATTGTCATGCCGTCATTCGCCAACTCTTTCATAACATCCAACACATCCTTTACTAATTCAGGATCAAGAGCAGATGTTGGTTCGTCAAATAACATGATCTTCGGATTCATAGCTAATGCTCTGGCTATTGCTACGCGCTGTTTTTGTCCTCCAGACAAACTATCCGGATAAAATTCAGCTTTATCTTTCAACCCAACTTTGTCCAGCAAATCGTATGCGGCATCACGAGCTTTATTTTTCTTGTCCTTTCGAACAAGAATGGGAGCAAGTGTAATATTATCAATAACTTTTTTCTGAGGAAAAAGATTAAAATGCTGAAAAACCATACCTACTTCCGTTCTTACTTTATTGATATTTGTACCTTTTTGATTGAGATGGATGCCATTGATCACAACTTGACCTTCATCAGGAGTTTCGAGTTTGTTTAGACACCTTAGTAGTGTACTTTTCCCTGATCCGGAAGGACCAATAATACAAACGACTTCCTTCTCCTCAACTTGAATATTTGTTCCTTTCAGGACTTCGTTGTTACCAAATTTTTTATGAATATCTTTCACTTGAATCATCATGAACTTTGAAGTCTCCTCTCGAGCAATCTCATCATGATTGAAATAGATAAATTCATGACTAAATACAGTAAAGCAACTGAAGTATAGATTTCAACTGCCCGAAAGCTTGTGGCAACTGCCATTGTTCCTTGTCTTGTGAGCTCACCGACGCCAATAACATTTAATAATGATGTATCTTTTAAACTTATAATGAACTGATTTCCAAGACTGGGAATCATTCTTTTAAAAGCTTGTGGCCAGACAATATGGAATAATGTCTGAAAATGGGTTAAACCTAATGATCTTCCAGCCTCGGTTTGTCCAATATCAATAGATTGTATAGCTCCTCTGACAATTTCAGCAATGTACGCACCAGCGTTTAGTGAAATAGCTAAAACACCTGCAAATAAGGGATCGATTTTTATACTAAGTATTAATGGTAGAGCAAAATAAATGTACAAAGCCTGAACCATGATAGGCGTTCCACGAATTACTTCGACGTAAACTGTTGATAATCCAAACAATATTTTATTTTTTGAGACCCTACCTAATCCAGCGACTGCCCCTATAAGAAATCCCGCCAATAAACCAACTATGGCAATCAGGACTGTATACTTCACACCCTGAAGAAGAAAGGGAAGTACTTGTATGGCATAACCCCATTCTGGATGAAACCCACTACTCATAACTCGTTCACCTCTTTAACCGCTAAAAATAATAATCTATAAAAAATTTATACGAAGCATTACCAAATCGTTTTTTTAGAAAACTTATTTAATTTTAGGGGGCTCCGTTCCAAACCATTTCTTATAAATTTTGCTATATGTTCCGTTATCCATTAATGCTTTTAAAGCAACATCCATTTTTTTGGTCAACTTGCTATTCTTTGGATAAGCAATACCATATTGCTGTCCATCAAGAAGTTCCCCTACTTTCTTAACTTGATTATTTCCTTCAGTTTTTATGTAATAATCGATGTTTGGTGCATCAAAAATTACAGCATCGGCTGAGCCATTTAGAAGGTCCATGTAGGCCTGATCAATATTCGGGAATGGTACGATCTTCTTTGCGTCTTTCAAGTTGGTATTTATATAATCTAATGCAGATGTTCCTTGCTTCGTCGCAACAACTTTACCTTTGAGGCTTTTGAAGTTCGTAATATTTTTTTCATTTTTTCTAACTAGAATATAAAATCCTGAATTATAGTATGGCGTTGAAAAATCAATTGTCTTTTTTCTTTCGTTTGTAATGGTCACTCCAGCAATAACCATATCCAGTTTCCCAGTTTGTAATGCAGGAAGCAGTCCATTGAAATCCATTGTGCTTAGTTGATATTTCACTTTTGACTGTTTTGAGAGTGCCTTCAGCAAATCCATGTCGAATCCAACATATTTGTTAGTTTTCTGATCAAGATACTCAAACGGGACAAAGCTCGTATCCGTGCCAACATTAATTGTTTCTGCTTCCTGTTTACTGCTCGAACTGCTGCTGCCTGAATTGCTGCACCCAACGATCCCGGTTAATACAACAATAGAAAGTAGACATAAGGTAATCTTTTTTAAGTGCCGGTTCATCAATTTAATCACTCCTATATAATTTTGTAAAAAATGTAATAATTCACAGATGTTTGTTAGATATCGCAACGATGAGATTATTATGCTCAATTCAACATTAATAATGAGGAATTGACTTTAAGCACCAATTTGGTAGCTTTTCATGACAGGAATCTTATCATTAGTCGGTATAAAATCTAACGTTTATTACATTTATAATATATCATAGAATAAATATTACATGCAATAGAAAATTAATTGTTTTTTGAAAAATTAAAATGGTCTTTTGGGTGATTGCTTTCTGGCGATAATAGAGTTTAATCCAAATCTTTTCTCGAAATATTTTTGAAAAACCAACATTTCAAAAACCTATTGTTTTTTATGGGGGATAAGCTTATAGAAAAAGTTTCTTTATGTAGAGTACTCTGAAAGTGGATAGGCAAAAAAATGCTAGATTGATGGTGAAAGATATGCTCAATGATGTCATCGTGCCACACGTCAACGGATATCGACTTTGGTATATTTCTTCATGAATTTTAAAGACCGTTCCCAGTAAACCGGATATTCGTTATTCCCACACTTATCCAGCTGAACAACCTCCGGAAAAAGAATCACCAGCCTCCGCCGATGCCGTCAAGGATCGGAAAATCGGGTCCATACTCATCTTTCCAGCAAGGGATCTCCATCATGTTCAAATCTCTGGTGGAGGAAAGCCAAAGATCCGCGTCCAAAGGAATATAATGACTTCTCTTGATCGTTGTGATCAAGCCTTTTATTTCAGATAGAGTATGCCGTATATAAAACAGTCTGCATCCGCCGGTGCATCTCCCATATATTGCAGTCCTGATTGCTCAGAATCACAATCGAAGCATCCGTTTCAGGGTAATAGGAAAGCATTGCAGCTACACCATCATTCATGCCGTCTTTTCGCACGCAAAAAATTTTCTGATCAAATTCCACGAACTTAAACCCGTATCCCGTTCGAATTGTCGCGTAAGGAACCGGCTTCCACTTCGTAAAAGGACGTGTGAACAGGCAATGCGGCTGAAAGAGGAGAGTCCCGTACGGTTTGGATAAATGGTTCCCCGCCTTTAAATAGCGAAGAAATTTATCCAAGTCCTCCACAGTGGAGTAAATTCCTCTGTCAGGTGTCCCGATCGGGGGATATGAGTAAATATTCTTCTTCCATCCTGTTAAATGGCCATCCGCATCCTCACAGGTTGTATACCCTTCCACCGCATTCTCACTCACTTCGTCCATGGCGCAGAAACGGGTATTGTTGAGCCCGCAAGGTTTGACGATGTTCTCCATAACAAATGTACGATAATCCGTGCCGGCCAGCTTCTCAATCGCCAGCCCAAGCAAGACAAACGCACAATTATTGTACCGCACACCCGTGCCCGCTTTGAATAAAGGCTTCTTATGGACAAACTGGGGAAGCAGGTCAACTGTTTTTCGAATTGAATAATTGGGTTTGTCCACGAATAGATCCGAATAATTCTCGCCTGCTTCCTCGTCCGCATCATCAGCAATGCCGGACGTGTGCGTCAGCGAATGTTCAATTGTCACATCTGATGGTATCTCTGTTCCCTCAAGATTGATAATATCAGTAATCCTGGCATCCAGCTTTAGTTTTCCATTTTCGACGAGCAGCAAAATCGCTGTCGCTGTAAACAGTTTGGTCACCGAGGCCGTATCAAATTTAGTATCCAAGCGATTGGGAATCTGAAAGCCGCGATGAGCAAAACCATGGGCACACGAAAACAGAACCGTGTCGCCCTTCTTAACCAGGCAGGTTCCGGAAAAATCGTGATTCTGGTAAAACTCGTCTGCTATTTGTTGAAATGGGTTGTTCATGTGATCTCCTGTCTTTGAGTTCTGTTCAGATTAATGACCTATAAAGAAAAATATATCATATCTTCATCGGTATAATTTTTCGGGAAATTTAAAAATTGTTTCCCATAGACTGGGTATTCATTGCTGTCATGCTTTTAATGAGTATATAAATATTTGTATACGGGTTCATTTTATTAATGTTTGAATCTATTCTCTTGCCCACCGCAGAATAGCTGTTAGCCAACTTTTTAGCATTATCTATTGCTTCTTCGATATTACCTTTATTTATAATCTCACGGATAATACCCGGATCTGCTTTTTTATAAGGGCTATTTAGATAGCTGCTTAAGTGTTGATAGATAGCCCTTTTATGCATTTTTACTGTAATCAGCTCAAAATGCATCAGCAGCCAAAGTTCGAATAGTAAATTAGATACTCGAAGAGAATACTCTTTATCTGAACTTTTCATATCCAGAATGACCTGCTGGATATCCGTGGGATCATCACAATCAAAGACTAGATATTTTTGCTAGTTGCTATATCTTTGATTATGACCCTCCTGCTCCAGATATCTTTCTGCAAAATGATAGACAGTTCGTGAATTACCATCTGCTGTTTGTGTTTCTATTTGTATATCAGTATATTTATTTTCATTAATAATATCGGCAAAATAATCCAGGTACAGTTTCTCGGTCATCCCTTCACAAAAAATAAGGACATGGCCTATGTTCACCCGTTTGATTTCCGTCAGACGCTGCGGAGAAAGCTTAATTCTTCCCATGTTCAGCACCGCTAATAATATTCTCAAAATGAAATACAGGTATCCCGCCATATTTGCCCTGTAAATAGGATTTATTGAAAGTAGCGTCTTCACGCACGTTCAAATCGGACAGTGCATGCAGTGTCGATTCACCTTTTTCATTTTTTTCTACAAAAAAGATCTCATCTCTACGGAATTGTTCTTTATTCATTAATGAAATATCATGTGTCGTAAAAATCAGTTGTGCCTTTTTATTTTGGCTGGACTGAAAGATATCCACAATCAATTTTGTTAAAAGAGGATGGAGGCGGGCGGAAATTTCATCCACAATAAACACGCAGCCCTGCTCAGTCATCTCAATCACATTTTGGATATAGGAAAGAAAGCGCAGTGTCCCTGTGGATTCCTGCAATAGGTCAAAGCTTCGTTGACCAACAATATCCCCGTCAGCATTAAAAACATTGTGAATCGTTTTTATGACTTTTTTCTTTTTCTCTTTACCACTATCTTCATCCATTATTGTTTTTATTTGAACATCAAGTCCGCAAATGCCAACATCGATCTTGCACAAATAGTTTTCCACTTTAGAGCGAAACTCTTTACTGGTGACTAGTTTCTTGTTTATATGGATCGCTCCAGCGACCTTTTTTACACTTGATTCGAACAAAATTTCAAGATATACATTATATTCATTTGTAAAAAAATCAATAAAATCGTTCAGAACCCGTTCTTTTCCCTCGTCTTCCAAGAAATATTCAAGGACCGAAAGATACAGACGCTCAGAAGGAACTTTTGTATATGGTTTCAGAATCTTGGTGTAGTTTTTTCCGAAAGAGACCGTCCCTTTTTCACGTTCAAAGACTTTTTTATCGTCAATAAAATACCATTCATTCAAGACTTCCTTAGCTGAGCACTCAAACCCATACTGAATTTGCTTCCCGTTGTGGAAAAAGATAATATCAAACTCTGAAGCATCATTGACTTGATCAGTTAACAGAAAAGGCTCCATCTTGATCTTTAATTTTTTCTCTGCAAAATCAATGTTTTCATTTTCTTGCTTATTAATGAATTGTTCAAAAATGTATTGTTCAAAAAAGAACATCGCTGAAACCAAATTAGATTTTCCCGAGGCATTCGCGCCGTATATAGCAGCTGTTTTTAAAAGCTTTAAATTTTCTGATACATCCAAAACATGATTTGGGTGCTGTTTGTATGAAGTAGCTCGAAGGTCCAGAATGACTTCATCTTTGAACGAGGTATAATTTTTAGCTTTAAACATGATAAGCATGCTAAAACCCCCATAGTTAAATACTTTTCATAAACAGTATATCCATTAACATAAGAAAAAGACAATGATAATTTACATAAATTCGTAAATCTAAGGCTTATTGATGCATATAAATTGAACAATTTAGTACAAATTACGATTAAATCAAAATAATGTACTGTTTTATCCAATATACACATGCTCGTTATGCCACTGTAGAAATTCATGAGATGGTCTATCCGAGATAGCATCGGGAATATTCATTAAGCGTTTCCCATGAAAGGCATAATAGACCTTCCCATTGTCATAAATCTCTTTGATCTTTCCGCTCACCTCAACAATATCGTCTTCATCAATCGTGATATAGCCTCGGTCAAACAGTGTATGTATGTCCTCACGAAGTAGCAATCCGTTGCTCACCACATGAGGGCCCTCCTTTGAGTAGGGCTTGATGTGTGACGCATTCAACACAGGTAGAGTTCTTTCTCCCGAAATAGCACAGCGTCTGTGATAAGCCTCCGTGACTGCTACTCTGAAACCGCCCTGACCGAGTCTCGGTTTGATCAGTTGTGGTGCCCCGTATCGTTCTTTTTCTTCTTGGATTCCGGATTTAAGCGCGATTCTGCTCTGAACAGCGTCAAATAATATTTTTCCCTCTATTGAATCTGTGGTATAGGTTTTTCCTTGGACAATATTAGGGGACCAATTTTGAGGTACAGGTATCCATTCGTTCTCATCAAAGAAAAACGGCTCTGAAAGAATCAAAGAGCCGATGACAGGATCAGGATCACTGTGGCTATTGGTTCGGCGATATTGGTAGATGGCGTCAATAAAATCGTCCAATGAAGAAGTTCCGTTCTCCTTACCAAAGGTATCCCATGTTAACGAAGTCGGCAGAAAGGCTTGCCTGATAAAAATCCCACCACCGACAATATAGTTATTTGGCACATGAAGTTTGAACAAAAACAATTCGCCTGGCTGGATCGCTTTAAAACGTCGTCCACTGCCCGGCTGCCAAAAATTCACCTCATTGGGATTTAGATTTTTCAAATATTGAAACCAATGATAATCTGTTAGTCCCACATAGACTTTCATTAACCAATCGCCCCTCAAGGCTGCATATTTGCGTAAATTATATCACTATAAAGCTGTATAATTGTACATGTGCTATATTTATTTGGAGTGATGAGATGAGAAAAACACTATCTGTAGTCGCAGCAATTATTGAAAATGAAAAGCGGGAAATTTTATGCGCATTGCGCTCGCCAAAAATGTCGATCCCGAACCATTGGGAATTTCCCGGAGGCAAGATTCAAGATGGCGAAAGCCCCGTCAAAGCGATCGAACGGGAGATCAATGAGGAATTAAAGTGTACGATCAAGGCTGAAGAACAATTTTTTAAGAGTCATTATGACTATGAAACCTTTTCAATCGATTTGACAGCCATTAAATGCACTTTAGAAACGGGTTTCCCAACTGCGCATGAACATTCAACACTCATATGGCTGAAAAGAGAGAACCTGGATTCCTTAAAATGGGCACCCGCCGATGTTGAAACTATGGAATGTCTTGCAAAAGAAGCCCTTTGAATTGTTTTTTATTTTTATTTAAATTGTGTATACTGAAGACAGTAAGAACGTAAAATAAAGCCGTCCGATCTGAGTGCAAATCATACCGGGCGGCTTGGAACAGGCAATATCCGCATACAGCGGAATCAGTGCTTTAACTAAATCATTTGAGGATGATCTGTCTCAGCCTGTGTGAGGATATGAGACGGATCATTTTTTATACTATAATAACTTCTTAAATATCAGCGGATTATAGTATAAGTGCAACTAAGCCTCTGGCTTCGCCTAAAGGCTTGCCAATCGGCAAGTTTTCTTTATCTTTCGACAACATCAGCACTAACATTCCGAAAGAAATCATGAGTGTCAGTACCTGAAATGTTGTCACTCGCGCCACCCCCAATCTTCAGGGCATCACCGATCCGCTCATATACATCATCTATTTACTTTCCAGATTATAACAGATTTTAATCTACTAATTACACTTTTGTAATAAATTCAAGATACAAAGACATGGGCACTTCGTGATGCAAAGCAATTTCTGTCGTGATTGGTTTATTACCATGATATTCGGTCACATCACCCTTACCAATATAAATAAATGGTTCCGACTGTTGATCGATCGTTCGATACTTTCGAATAAACAGATGAAGGTTAATGCCGTCTTCCCTATTATGAATAATGTGGTGGCCTTGAGCAGAATCCTGGCTCTTCGTATTTGGCGATTCCCATTGAAATAATGTCTGATCAATAAAGTGGTCCTGGTAATTGATGCTGTCCTTTATATCTTTTTCTTTATGTAAGTCTATGAACAAAAAATAATCATTGCCATTTACGAGCAAACCTGATCCACGAAAAGAGCTTAACGTTTTTTGATAATTTGATAGCAAAGCAACTTCCACCATCGTATACTGCTCATACAGCTTAAAGAATGGCACCCCATAATTTTTATGACCAAAAGCCTTCTCATAACGATAGAGTCCATAATTCAATACGTCCAGGACGTATGATTTTTGCTGAGCGTCTTTGCAAACATTACTAAAAGTTTGTGATCTGATCAAGCTATTCTCAGCTTGATTGATCGTGCAAAGCTTGAGATCACGCGCGATTTGCCCTTTATCATCGTACGTTTGATTCAGGTGTTC
This sequence comes from Sporolactobacillus pectinivorans, assembly GCF_002802965.1. Lineage (NCBI taxonomy): Bacteria > Bacillati > Bacillota > Bacilli > Caryophanales > Sporolactobacillaceae > Sporolactobacillus > Sporolactobacillus pectinivorans. The sequence goes on from NZ_NXGA01000001.1 coordinate 3,468,677, forward strand.
AAAGGCATGATGCAGTGTTTCTTCCGTTAGGGTCACCATCACTTTGAGCAGCTCATTTTTCGCGGCGTCCCAAGTGACTGTCTCATGTGAGACCATATAACGTAAAATACTAAATTCATAGGGCCTTTTTATCGGCAACGCCGAAGACAACTGCCGCAGCAATTGACCAAACGGTTCAGTTTGATCCAAGTTCTTTAATTCCTCAGTCTTCTCAACCGATGCCAGAAACGCAAGATAGGTTTTCTTGTTATCAATAAATTTGATAGGATCCGGCGCATTTTCAAACTTGGCATAGTCCATCAAATAATAAGGAATGTCGCGATGCTCAGTCTCCGAAACAAACTGCTTCTTAAATTCCAGATACTCTTCTTTCAAGTATTTCATCGCTCGGAAATTTTCTTGATCCAGCTGTTTTAAAATTTGCTGCTGAGAGATCTTGTCCATCTGAATATGCGTGGCTCCTGGCAGATCAGGAAAGCCTCGATCAACAGCAACTTTCAAACTATCCTTATCATAAAAGCGTTTGCCACTGAGTGCGATGGCAATGAGAAAAGTCTTACTGTGGTTGCCAATAAAGTCAAGTACAGTCAGAAAAGACTGCCCCTCATATTTACGCAAACCACGACCAAGCTGCTGCATGAAAATAATCGGCGAATTAGTCGGCCTAAGCATCAGCACTAGATTGACTGAAGGAATATCCACACCTTCATTGAAAATATCCACCGTGAAAATCACTTGAAGCGGATCCAGATCATCTTCAAGTCGACGGATCATTTCTTGCCGACGCTGCTGAGAATCATCGCCTGTAAGATAAGTGCTAACGATCCCCCGTTTATTAAATTCTTCAGCCATGTATCGCGCATGATCAATCGTGACGCAATAACCAAGGCACTTGCACTTCTCCCCATCATAACCGTAGAAATTCATCTTTTGAATAATGAAATCAACCCGCTGATTAACCTTCAGCCGTTTCGCCACTTCTGCGACATCATCAATGGAGATATCCGAAAGATCAATTTCATCCACATCCGTGATCCCAAAATAATGAAACGGGAGAACCAGATCCTCTTCCAAAGCTTCATTCAAGCGGACTTCGATCGCAATATTGTTATCGAACAAGCCAAATATATCCCCACGATCACAGCGTTCCGGCGTCGCGGTCATTCCTAATAAAAATTTTGGCTCGAAATAATCCAGTACTCGTGTATAGCTAGGACTCGTCGCGTGGTGTGCTTCATCGACAATGATGTATTCAAAATAAGTTGGCGGAAAGTCACTGAAATGATCTTTAATCGTTTGGATGGTTGTAAAAATATAATGCTTATTCTGATAGTCTTTCACATTGCCTGTAAAAAGACCCATGTTGCCCCGGCCAAGTAATCGCTCAAAAGTTTCTTTTGCTTTTGTCAAAATCTCTTCGCGATGAACAATAAACAGCATTGTCTTAGGATGCATTTGCTGAACATCAAATGCTGACATGTAGGTTTTCCCTGTACCTGTAGCCGAAATCACCAGTGCGCGATTTTCGCCGTGATCACGTAATCGCTGCAAATTCTCGATCGCCTTCTGCTGCATCTTATTCGGCACGATGTGCTGCATCGCCGCATTACCATAACTAAAAGATCGTTCGTGCGCAACCGCTGTATGTGACCTCAATTCTTCTATAAACGCCTGATATCTCTTCAAGAAAAGATCATCAGCGACTGTACTTTGATCCCATAACTCACGGTATTCCTTAATGATTTTCGCTAAGAATGGGCTATTATCTTTCGATGCAGTTTCAACATTCCATTCCACATTACTCTTCAGCGCACTTTGCGTGATGTTAGATGAGCCGATCATAATCGTATAATCATCTTTATTTTCAAAGATATATACCTTGGTGTGAAATCCTCTAACCTGATCTGCTTCAAACACTCTGAGCGCCACATTATCAAAAGTCTTAATTTTTCTGAGCGCCTTAGGCTCAGTAAAATTAAGATAAGTGGACGTCATGATCTTACCTTCAACACCGCGGTCCCGCATATCTTTCAAGTTATCAAGCAGCAATTGAAGCCCGCTATAGTTAATAAAAGCAACACCAAAATAGAACCGCTCGCATCTGGAAAAGGCCTGCTGCAATTCGTAAAGAAATGTTTGTCCGTTTGAGTTAGTGATGAGTTTACCTGAATTAATCATAATATTTAGTCCCAATCCTATTAGATTGTTAATGTATCAGTCTCTCTGTTTTTAATTCCATAAGGAACATGAACTGAAGGAAAGGATTGTTCAACATTTTGAATGTTATCCATCATGTCATCAAAAAAGATATGAGGTCGATAAATATTTAGCACGTCCATTTTATTAATTCCACCAAGAAAAAAAGCTTCGTCAATTCTTATCCTCCAGTCCCTGAAAGTTTTGATAGTTCTTTCATGTGCTGGAGAATTTCTTGCCGTGCAAATAGCAATTCTAATTAATGGTTTAAAATTAGCATCATCTTTTTGCCTTTGAAGTTCCTCGTTTTGAATAGCTGAAATTTTCTTTAAAAAATCGTATAAGGGTCCAATAGGTAATGGCTCCTCTGCATGATCTCGTTCATGTTTCTGATAGTTTGAAAGCCCACCTCCATTTTGTAATACTTGTTCAGCTGAATCGTCGGCTATAACACCGTCAAAATCAAATGCTAACCTTAGTTCTTTATCATCGCTATCATCAGCAAAATTTGTATTGTGAACATGACCTGCAGGATAGCCATTTCTTACGGCCTCTTTTACATCCTCAAGATTACCAGATAAAAATAACGAAGCATTTATAGCTTTCATGTATTTAAATGGATTCCTACCTGTAACAAAAATAGCTCTGGAAATATTTAGGCTGTAATGTTCTATCGATTTAAAAACTCTCAATCCAGTATCCGGATCATTCCGCGATAATAATATAACTTCAACTACCGTTTTATTTAGTTCCTCATTAACATCTAATAATCTCTTTATAAGTGGAAATGCCACACCTTTTTCAAGAGTCTTATCTTCATTCTTTCTCTGATATTTTCTGTATTCCTCCTCACCTTTTTCTCTAAACACCTTATCGGATTCCTTCAAATCAAAAAGTGCGCTTGAGGCAATGGCGACAACAAGTTTATCTTCCAATTTATAAGACATTTTATTACATCTCCGTCTATAAAAATATAACAATTATTAATATCTGACATCCAGTACAAAACTTTTTATTACTTTATGATCATCGGAAAGCGAAAGAGCTTGTTTTTCAAAAAAATCTTTTGCCTTCTCTAAAGTCATCTGATCTTTCCTTTTCTTTCTATCCTCATCTATCCATTTTTTGCAATCAAACCATCCAACAAGATATAAACCACAATCGGTTTTATTATTTCTTAAATAGCGATTTACTAGTTGCTCTTCCATCGCAGTCATCAATCCAGGATTCCAGTTGCCTTTTATCTCAATTACTACACTAACTTCACCAAGATCATCATTCTGATGATTTTTTATTACCGCATTAACTAGAATATCAGTTCGTTCTCCTTGATTTGAGCCTTGGGTTCTCCTTATCTCCACTTCTCTGTTTAAAATTATTCCCCTGTTCTGAAGATCATCCTCAAGGTGTCCCTTAATGAAATCCGAAAACTCTACTTCTTTACGAGGTTTGTATTTTCCATCTCCAGCATCTATCCATAATAAGAAAGTTCTTGGAGTCTCACCATGTAATTTTTGTTCTAGACGGTACAATGAATCAATAATTACATTAAGAAGTTGCTCACTACTGCCAACTAATCTATTATTATTGTTAGCTAATAGCTGTACTACCTCTTTGGGTCTAGGCGGAATCCACGTTCTTTTCCGTGTATTGAATTGAGAAGTTAATAACATCCATTTTAATGAGGGCAGTTGAGGTAAAGTTCTTACAATTATTTTGACTGATTGTAACGATTTTATCGTCCCCATCTCACTAAGATTTCTGATAATAGAATCTCTAAAAGTAGCAACATTCTCACGAGGAGTAACAAAATGTGCTCCTAAATCATTGTCGTGATTCGGATCCTCATCCATTGGGAACTCATTAGATAACCAGATATAAAGATCTGCTAACTGTTTCTCTTCAAGTTTTAAAGTTTGCCCCAAATGAGCTATCCTAGTTGAGAATCTTTCAAATAACTGCTTTCCAAAATTAGTTTGACTTTGGATCTTTCCCCATATTACCGCCCAATATTCTCCTGGTTGAAAAATAAGAAGTTCACTAATTATTGCCGACGTTCTTGACCAGTCTACTTTATCTTCAGGTGTATTCAATGGTAGAAGACACGATATTATAAACTCACCGGTACTTTTAATATTATGTGTAAATAATTCGTGTAATAGTGTCGCCATAGTTTCAAGCTCTAAATCATTCAGCCTCAATTTGTTAAAAATTGCATTAACCAGCTTTTGATCCCAGCATTTATCAACAGTTCGTATAATAAATGTGTTTTTTAATTTTTTATCCTCGTCATCTATGAATGACAATAAATAGCGAATAATTTCATTTGGTACGATATGATAAGCTTGCGTTATCAATAAGATTTCATCCTTTTCTTCATCACTTCCTGTAGAAACTGGATAGCCTAATATAATAGGTATCCATTTCATCCACAAGTCTTTGGATAAACTCGATATAAATTCTGGATCCATTAATATCAATAGTCTGAAAGCACGAAATTGAGAGATCTGTTCGATACCAAAACGCTTTGTTTTCAACCAATTTACTACATCAATATTCTTAGTGTTAATATATAACTTTGATGCATCCATTATCTCTTTTTTAATTGATGAATTTACTAGCTGCCATATGGGTAAATTGGCCAAATTTGAATCTAAATTGCTGATATCATTGTTTGCCATGTATATATTAAGCTGCAACCAATTGTCTACCTCCCCCTTTCTAATTCTCTCCAGATACCTTGTGACTCCTTCTGCCGAGTTTTTTCTTTCTGTACTTCTTAATGATGTTTGCTCCCTATTACGTTGATAGATATCTTTTTGTTCTTTAGCTTGAACGGAATTCAATGAAACCGCATTATAAATATAACCACATTCACTTTTAATAATGGGCTGATTGATCACGATTTTATAAAGTTTGATAACTTGGGCTGGTATATTGGCATCAAATGCAGAGTGGATCAATTTTGCTAATAGGATTTGCTTTTCTTGATCTTTTTCTTTTAAAAATTCATCTATTAACCAAAAAAAGTCATTTTTAATAGTTAGATTTGTAAATATGAGATTTCTCATATTTTGTTCATTTGGCCCTAAGTCAATTAATTTCAAAAGTAGTTTTCTTCTTTTTTCACTCTCATTTAAAAGACTGGAAGAGAAAGGTAGAGCATTAAATTGTTTAATTCTCGATAAGACTGCTGCAGCAAAGGGGGTAAAGATATCAGGTGAATAAAAATTATCCCAGGCTTTTTGTAATATTGCGTTAATAAAGTCTCTGAACGGATAATCTAATTGTTCTTGAGTGGGTTGCATTTCAACCCATTTAAGTCCATCAGAAAGATGTTTAATATCCATCCTTTCTATGATGCCATGGGCGATAAACATTCTGTATGTTCCCAAAAAATTGTGTCTCTTTGGATTTTTTAATAACGAGAACATGTCTTTAGTAGCCAAATAATCCGGCCAAAGTATCCGAAGAGCTATTCCCTTTAATTCATCATCTGGATCATCACCAAGTTCTGATTTTGCGAGAGGTAATAACTTTAACTTTTGATCATCATTTCCCAACTTTTCAATAAATAGTTCGGCATATTTTCTTATTTGTATTGGCTCACTTTTATCTAGACTGATTTTTAAAATTGAATCCCCAAATTCTTTTAATCCGCATGCCTCTGCTATTTGAATGGCATTTTCTCTCACTATTACTTTCTCATTATGATCGACAATAATTGGAAATATCAATTCCCCTATTCCTGGGAAATCTAGTTTTTCATATTGTTTAGAGATGCCAAACCAGTCCCAATAAACAACCTTGTCATTTTCAAATTGTTTGAGTATTCCTAGGATTAACTGCTTTTTATCTTCATAACAAATATGTGTCAAATCCCCATGAAGCAGTATTATAGGATTAATCGCTGATATTCTTTTAAAGATATCATTCCTTATTGATGCGACCCAAGACATAACTTCATAAAGTTGTGGCACTAACGCTCCGTTTTCAAAGGGATGCTCCAATAAACTCATTATTTGATTAGTTGTAGCCTCATTACTTAGTATAAATTGTACTGCTAAAAAATCAGCGTATGTCTGATGTGCCCAACCCAAACAGTGCATATCTCTTGCAGAAAACAAACCAGTAGATAAAACTTCTTTAATCTGGCTTTCATTTAGTATAAATTTATCGTTGTTATCACCACATGCTTTGATGATTTCCGCAATACTTACGTCTTCCTCAGGAATATCTCCGTAATCGAGCTCAGTCCAAATAGCAAATTTATTTGAAAAAACTGTAATTGCAGCTATCAATGTAGCGATTATATATCTCTGTTCCGAAGATAATTTTCCTGTTCTTCTGGAATCAATTCGACTCTCATTATTTTCACTACAAAGCAATTTGCATCCATCTTTATATAAATCAAATTGATCATTAGAAAATTCTCCATATCGTTTAAAGCGATTCAAAAGAAATTTTAAAGTAATTGGTTTAATAGATAATGAAACTGCTTTTTTTGATAAGAGTTCTTTGATAAAACGATTCGGATCGATATTGTTCATTTTTGCAGCTTGTTCTATATCTGATTTTCGTAATGGCACTAGTTCATATATACCAATGTTTTCTTTTCCCCAAAGATCCGACAAACTTATTTCAAAGGATTTGGCCCAATCGCCTGTTCTGCAAGCAATTTTTAAGTACAAACGATCGATAGGACACTTCTTTAATTCTTCTATTAATAATTCTGCTACATTATCCATACGTAATAAGCATTCATCCAAACTGTCAAAAATGAGAATCAGACTTTCTTTGCTTTTTCTCCAGGCAATAAAGTCTGGATTATCAAATAGATTACGATATAAACTTGTCTCACTTCCAAATGCTTTAAGATCAATAAAAAGTGTCTTATCTTTAGCTTTATGTAATTTCTGTATTTCTTTATTTAGAGCACTGGTTTTACCTATGCCTGGTTCACCCAGTAATATTAAACATTTAAAATGTGATATTTGATCAAAAGGAACTACATCAGGATTATTAATGTTCCCATACTTTGACTCTGAGTTACTTAGAAAACCTTCACTAGTGAAATTAAGGCGTCCATCACGAGTACACCAAAATCGTTTCCAAGGATATATTAGATTTGTCAATGCAATCCCTCCTCAATTAATTAATAAAGTTAGTAGGTAATTGTTTACAATATGTGTATGAAATTGGAAAATCAAATAATTTTTTTGTCAGATCTCGTAGCTAGTTTTATCCTCCGCCGCCATCTGCGCCCCAAGCATCCCATCATACGTCGAATTCTCTGCCTTCGACATAAGGTTGACCTGCCGCATGACAATTTCCAGTGCTTCTTTGGCCTGATCTGGTGGATAATTGTACTTCTTCAGGAGTCGACGAACGGTTCGACGCATCATTGCCTGTGCCTGGGTTCGCACATTGAAATCGACAGTGACATTTCGCCGGATGGAACTGGTCAACTCTTGGGCGATTTTCTTCAAGGTGTCGTCATCATAGAATTCTTTGGCCGCTTTGTTATCGGAAAGGGCATAATAGAAGGCAATTTCATCCTTGTTCAGACCCAATTTCTCTTCATCAGCACTCATTTGGCGGATCTGTTTGGCCATTTTAATCAGTTCTTCAATGACTTCGGCGTTAGTGATTGATTGGTTTCTGTATTTATTGAGCGACTTCTTCAGCTTTTCCGAGAAGAGTTCGGACTTCACCAGATTGGTTCGTTCCATCACTTTGATCTCGCCTTCGAGCAGCTTTTTCAACATTTCTCTGGCGAGGTTTTTCGTTTTCATCGATTGGACTTCCTTCAGGAACTGTTCATCCAACAGAGAGATTTCCGGCTGCTTCAGGCCCATCGTTTCAAAGACATCGATAACTTCTTCGGAGATAATCGACCGCTCTAGCATTTGACTGACGCGCTGCTCGATCGCTTTTTTGCCAATCCCACTTTTCCCCTTGTTTTGCAGCTTAACCAAGCTCGCCTTAACCGCTTTGAAATAGCCGACTTCCAGAGTCACAGCCTTACCGGGTTCGGTTGCAGAGCAAAGTCCATGCGCTTTGCCTAATTCCGTGGCAAACTGAATGAAGTTTTTTTGTTCCGTTTCGTCTTTTCCCAAGACAAAGTCCATACCAGCTGTGATGGCCCGGATTCGTTTGACCTGAGACTTTCCAAAATAATCGCTGTAATCCAGGCCATGGAATATATCTCTGACAATTTCCAGCTTCTCCTGCATCACTGCAATGGCTGCCGGCATATCGATTCCCGTATTTTTCTTGTCGCTATCCGTGTATTGGTTCAACGCCTTTTTCAGGCTTTCAAGGATACCAATGTAGTCGACAACGACGCCACCTTCCTTATCCTTGAAAACACGGTTGACGCGGGCGATGGCCTGCATCAGGTTGTGTCCCTTCATCGGTTTGTCGATATACATCGTATTGAGTGAAGGCACATCAAATCCGGTCAGCCACATGTCGCGGACAATCACAATCTTGAGCGGATCGTTGTTGTCTTTCATCCGCTTCGACAGCGTATCGCGGCGCTGTTTGCCACCAACATGCTTCTGCAGCCGCTCATCATCGGCGGCGCTTCCCGTCATGACGACTTTAATTTTGCCTTTGTCGACAGCGTCACTATGCCACTCCGGCCGCAGCACCACAATCGCATCATAGAGTGCAACGCAGATTTTCCGACTCATGCAGACAATCATGGCTTTGCCGTTCATCACTTTTTCCTTTGCTTCAAAGTGCTGGACAATATCTTTAGCCAGCTTTTTGATCCGGTTGGGCGAACCGACCACCGATTCCAGCCGGGACCATTTGGCCTTATTCTTTTCCCGTTCCGCCTCTTCCTGGCCTTCCGTAATCTCGTCAAATTCCTCGTCCAGTTCCTTCAAGACATCGTCATCCGCTTCGAGTTTTATAATCCGGTTTTCATAATATATCTTAACCGTTGCTTTGTCCTCGACTGAGCGGGTCATATCGTATATATCAATGTAATCCCCAAAAACAGCCGGTGTTGACTTATCCTCAAACTCAATCGGCGTTCCGGTAAAGCCAATATAGGAGGCATTGGGCAGCGTATCACGCATGTATTTGGCATAGCCAAATTTCACATTCCCGGTCTTTATGTTCGTTTTCGCACTCAGTCCGTACTGGCTGCGATGCGCTTCATCTGCGATAATAATCACATTGCGGCGATCAGTTAAAACCGGCATCTCGCCATCATCCGGTTTGAACTTCTGAATGGTTGTAAAAATGATGCCGCCGGAAACGCGATCATTGAGCAGATCATAAAGTCCGTTGATCTCCATAGAATGATCACTCGCCTGTGTTTTCTTCTGTTCGTCGCTCAGTTTTCGAATGTCCGCCTGCTTAGGTTCCTGCCGCAGAATTTCTTCCGATCTGACAAAAGTCGTATAGAGTTGATCGTCCAGATCATTGCGATCGGTAATTACGACAATCGTCGGGTTGTTCAGTTGACGGACAAGCGCCGCAGCGTAGAAGACCATTGAGAAACTCTTCCCTGATCCCTGAGTATGCCAGACCACACCGATTTTTCGGTTGCCAGTTATACTCGTTGCCATTTTTGTTTTCTCGATTGCCTTTTTCACCGCAAAATATTGATGATAGGCCGCCAAAATTTTTGTCAGTGTTTTCTTGGCCCCGAGCTTTTTACCTTGTTGATCATAGTTCTCAGAACTGGATGTTTGGAAAAGGATGAAGTGCGTTATGATGTCAAGAATGTGCGGCCGGGACAACATACCCCGAAACAGTGTTTCATACTGCGGCATGGAAAGAGGGGCCACAGTCTCGCCATCCTCACTTCGCCAATTCATGAAACGTTCGAAGTTTGAGGTGAGGGTTCCCGCCTTGGCATTGATGCCGTCAGAAATGATGCAAAAGGCATTGTAATAGAAGAGACTTTCGATATCCTTCTTGTAGGTCTGAATCTGATTGTAGGCATTTTCGATCCCGACATTGTCATCAGAGGCCGATTTCAACTCGACCACAACAAGCGGCAGACCGTTGATGAAGAGAATCAGGTCCGGTCGCCTTTTTTCCTGGCCAATAATCGTAAACTGGTTCACAACAAGAAAATTATTCTGTTCCGGATGAGCTAAGTTAATCAAATAGACACGCTTTGTGCGAATCAGATCATTCTCCTTAAAGGAAACCTCGATTCCTTCCGTCAGCAGCTTATGGAAATAGTGATTATTCTCAGCCAAAGAAGGACTGTTGAACGTGACCAACTGACGAAAGGCATCATCTAGAGCCTCTCTCGGAATATCCGGATTAATCCGGAAGAGCGCGTCTTTAACGCGATTCTCAAGAATAATCCCTTTATAATCCTGGCGCTCAGGGTCCTTGCCATCGCAGGCAATATCCGGCCCAAACTGATACTCATAACCTAGTTCCTCCAAAATTTCAATCGCAGCCTTTTCAAGAAAGTCTTCCGTAAAATTTTCCGCCCGACCCATTGGTGCTTCCCCCTTTCCCAGCCCTATTTGAACAATTTCTTCAGCAAAGAAAAAATATCAAAAGTCGTTCTATGGTAAACCTTGTTATAAAAATACTTCTTCGGATTCCGAACCCAGCCATAACCTCTCGGCATCTTAAGGCCTGCCCTCTGGACAATCTGGCGTTTGATGCTTGTCCGTGCCGCAATTCTTTTCTTCAAACTCGGTTTTCTCATTCCGAACTTCATTGAACCACACCCTCTTTTTCAAGGGATACCCTGATCTCGCCGGACATCAGTTTGGGGAGGAGGGCGTTTCGTAAATTCATGAGGTAAGCTTTTTCATTGTTATTACAGCTCATCCTGTCCATAAATTTATCCATGATGTTTTCAAATTTTATTAATAATGTATCTTCACAAATGATTAATCTTAACTTCTTCAACGAAGCAATTGTTAAAGCTTTTTGAGTAGAACCTATTTTGATAGAATCTAGACTTTTCTTTCCTTCCGAAGATACAAGCCATGAATAGATATAATTACTAAATTCTTTTTTAGCGTAATTCCTAAACCAAGTAAGGTTCCCATCTTTAAAATAAAATTTTTCATTTGTCACTCTAAAAGGGACACCAAGTGTTCCAACAGATGTCAACAAAATATCACCTTTCACAGGTACTGAATGTTTCTCTTTAATTTCATTATATTTTTCTAGGCTGATATACAATTCAGTAGAAATTATAGAGCCTTTACTTTTTTCAATTATTTCCTTTCCTCTATAAAATGGAATTCCTTCATTTACATATTCATTCATAAAAATTCTTTTGCTTGAACTGATGTCACATATATCGTCTAGTTCTTCTACTTTCCACCCTTCCGGAATCATCCCAAGTTCACTCTCAACCATTTCACCGCCACTAGATTGATACGGTTCGCCGTTTTCATTTGGAAACTCAAAATCCACAAACCAATGTTTGAAAATCTCCTGAGCCATCATTTCCAGTGTTTTGTTGATTTGAGTGTTGACTTCGATTTTATCATCTAAAGTTGAGAGAATGTTTGCAATGGAGTCTTGTAACTCCAAGGAGGGCAATTTCACTTCATAATTTAAGATGTGTTTTTTATCTCCCCTTGGCATTTTGGTTCCCTTAGCACCTGCCATAACATAATCAAAAAAATTGTCACTTACCAAATTATAATAGAGATAAGAAGCATTGACTTCACTATTTGCTCTTATAACTAACACATCATTTGAGCAACCACCGTTTCGATCTGCTAACCAAATTTTTTTGAAATATGGTCTTATGTTAGATATTAATATATCTCGTTCACCAAAACTTGTAACCTTTTTAACTTCAGGCAATTTACTTGCTAATTCCACTCCTCCAATATTGGATACAAGGTTCTCAGTTGACACATAATTAGTTAAATCGATACTGTTAATGCTAACTTTTTCGTCAACATATTCGGCTATTTTCCCCAATCTCACTTGACTATATTCCATACCCAATCCCCCTAAGATTCTTCTTTATCTCGTCTTCAAGTTTATGAGATTGGGCGAAGAGTTCGGTAAGTTCACCGGTCAACTGATCCATTTTTTCATCAAACGGAATGCCGTCATCTTTTTCTTCTTCAATACCGACATATCGACCGGGCGTCAGGATATAATCATTAGCCTTAACTTCGTCCAGTGCAGCCGATTTGCAGAAGCCTTTGATATCTTCATACTCCCCGTCTTTGTCTCTCCACTGATGATAGGTACCGGCGATTTTCTTAATATCCTCCGGTTTGAGTTCGCGGTGACGGCGGTCAATCATGTCGCCAAGGTGACGAGCATCGAGGAACAGGATCTCATTTTCTCTGCTGCGCTGTTTGGCATTGCCCTTTTTATTGCGGTTGAGAATCCAAAGGGATACGGGAATGCTGACGGAATAAAACAGTCTGTCTGGCATGGCCACAATGCAATCAACCAAGTCGCTCTCGAGTAGATTTTTACGGATTTCCCCTTCATTGGATGTGCTGGTGCTGAGTGAACCGTTGGCGAGTACGACACCTGCCACCCCGCGCGGAGAGAGGTGGTAAATCATATGTTCCAGCCATGCATAGTTGGCGTTACCCTTTGGTGGTACGCCATAAGCCCAGCGGACATCCTCGGTCAGTTGTTCGCCGCCCCAATCACTGATATTGAACGGCGGATTAGCGAGTACGAAATCGGCCTTCAAGTTTTTGTGAAGATCATTATGGAATGTGTCGTCATGATGCGGTCCAATATCGCCTGCCAGACCGCGAATCGCTAGATTCATTTTGCAGATTTTCCAGGTGGTTGCGTTCAATTCCTGGCCGTAAATGGCCAGATCCGCGAGTCGCCCTTGATTTTCTGCAACAAATTTTTCGCTTTGGACAAACATGCCACCTGAACCGCAGCAAGGATCATAGACACGGCCTTTGAAGGGCTCGATCATTGAAACCAGCGTTTTAACGACACCTGATGGCGTATAGAATTCACCGCCGCCCTTGCCTTCCGCTTCGGCAAACTTGCCAAGAAAATACTCATATACTCTGCCGAGTAGATCCTTTTCTTCATTCGTATACAGCTTAATCGTTGAGACGAGATCAACGAGTTCGCCGAGCCTTCGTTTGTCAATCTCTGGACGGGCGTAACGTTTTTCAAGTACATTTTTCAAAGTTTCATTGTCTTTCTCGATCAAGATCATCGCATCGTCGATGATCTGACCAATTTTTTCACTCTTGGCATTGTCCCGGATATGGCTCCATCGGGCTTCTTTTGGTACCCAGAAAATGTTCTCAGCGAGATACTCATCAATCTCTTCTTCAAAACCCTCGCCTTCAGCAACGAGCGCATTGAATTTCATCTCAAATTTATCCGATATGTATTTTAAAAAGATCAATCCCAGTACAACATGCTTGTACTCGCTGGCATCCATACTGCCGCGCAGTTTGTCCGCTGCCTTCCATAGTGTTTCTTCAAAACCGATGTTTGCGGTTGATTCTGTCATGATGATGTCTCTCCTCAATAGTTGTGATCATCCAGTACTTCAAAGAGTGCTGCTTCGAATTCTTCCTGCTCTGATCCGGTTGTGATGTCTCCCGGCAACACGTTCAGATAATGGGCCAGACCTTGAATCGTCTTTTGCAAAATAATTTCGGATTCCGCCTGCTCCAAAAGCTCAATGATGATCCGGTAAGTGTCCATGTAAGGGTGCTTGTCGACCTGCTCCAGCGTTTCTTTAAACCTCTGGATCAGTTTTTCTTTTTCAATGCTTCGTTCGATCTTATTGATCTCTTCTTTATCATAGATCGGCACGGATTCCAGTTTATCAGCGCCTCGCCTGAGGACGTGTTCATGCCGTTCAATGATTGGCTGAAGCTCTTTTTTCAGTTTTTCTTTCTGAATCTCCAGCTTTTCAATTTCATTGAGTTCCTTGGAAAAATAGCTGCTATCGATATGAAAAAATTTCTCAAGCGTCGGCAGATATTTTTTCGGTATATTTTGCTTGCCTTTAAGCCACAGATTTATATTTTGTTTCTTTATGCCTAATTGATCAGCCAGCTCAAGCTGCTGCATGTTGTAGAGCCCAAGCATATATTCCAAGCCTATCAATCCATCACCACCCACGTGGGCATCACATATTGTCTCGGTTAATATTATTTTAAAACCGATTATTGACCGAGTCAATATTTTCTGCTATTTTAATGTTGTTGTGTTGTTACACATTTCATTTTTTATCGCGGCACTGGAATGCTTGTCGAAGAAACTCACTTACTCTGCTCCGAATGATCCTTTATCTTTTTCTATTATGGTCAAATTACTGGCAAGACTCAACAAAACGGACGTAACTTTTTGTTTATTCATCTGGAATGTTTTTTAATATTCATTCCATCCATTTCAGAGAAAAGGTGGATGCTAACGTTTCAGATTATTAAATTGAACATGAACATCTAATATTTCAAAGGAGGCATTACCATGCAATTATCCATCGTTCCACTCAATAAATGCGATCATATTTCCGAACTTACCGACCGTTCAAAAGAAGATCTGTTAAAAGCAATTGAGCATATGCAGCTCGAAATTGATCGTCTCAAAGAATCAAAACTGGCTATCGATACCGCGAAGAGGATTATCATCTCTGAGCAATTGGAAGGCATGAAACAAGCACTTGCTCTTACAGGTCATGCTTTGATTTATAAATAAAATTTACCGATAAAAGGACAAATATAGAGTGATTTTTATCCATGAACGAAAAATTAAAAAGAAATTTTCAATGTTTATTTTAAATAGTAACTATTATGTCATTTTGAAAGGATATTTCGAGCAATTTGACGAAATATCTTTATTGATACTTTCCGATCATGCCTGTTTTCCAATGAAATTTCCAATCCTTCTGACTGAATAAATTCTGTTACCAGCTGAGGAGTGTTGCTTTACGATAACACAATATAAATTCAATCTAAAAAGCATCCTTTCAAAAGTTTTCGTAAATAAAGTATTGCCTTATGATCTTGATGAAACATTAGACACTCTCGTAAAAGCACACTATTTGTTAAGTAAGGACCAGTTTTTAAAGTTCTATGCAAATCAACCAAATCAATTTTGGAAGGATATTCAATCATTAGGTTTTGTACGTGATAAAAAGAGCACCGAAGGAACAGCAAGCATAGACGAAGAAAAAGATTTTGACGATGATGATTTTGATATAGATGATTTCTTGGAATCAGATGAATTTAAAAAAAGATCTGAGATTGAAAAAATTGAAGATAATACATTCCGCAGGAACTCGGAATTCATCAAGGATTATCAACAGTTTGGACACGGTGATTCTAAACAAATAGAGCGTCTAAACACCATTTTTGTGATCAACCAAAGACTCGTAAATAAAATTGCTCTGCGATATAAACAAATGATTCAAGGTACATGTCTTGATTATGATGATTTGATTTCATTTGGAAATGCTGGACTCTTTAAAGCAATAGATAGATTTGTGCCAGATATGGGGTATCAATTTTCCACCTATGCAACTTGGTGGATCAGGCAATCTATCACAAGAGGTATTGCAGATGAATCCAGGCTCATACGGTTACCTGTCCACCTGCATGAAAAGATCATGAAAGTGAAAAATGTAGAGATGCGTTATGAAAATGAACATGGCGGAATTGACGTGGAAGATCTATGCAAATCTCTAGATATGAGTCAAACTGATTACTGGAAACTTAAGCGTATCACCTATCAATTTGACCATATGCCTCGCTTAGAAACACTAGTTGGCAGTGACGGGGAAACAGAACTTCAGGATCTACTACCAATAAATTTGACTTTGGGATCTCAAATCACCCCCCCGGAATTTATGCTTACTCCAGACGAACAATTTGAAAAGAAGGAACTTCATCATGAAATTGAAAAGCTTATGGATTGTCTAAAACCAAGAGAAATTGATGTGATAAAGTTACGGTTTGGAATTGATCATCCTGAAATGATGACCTTAGAGGAGATTGGAAAGATGTTTCATTTGACCCGTGAAAGAATTCGTCAGATAGAAGCGAAAGCTTTAGGCAAGTTAAGATATAAAATGAGAAAAAATAATTTGAAAGAATTTATTAAAGGGTGAATTTAATGTCTCTCATTCAAACAAAAAGTGAAGAAATACACAAATATACGGATAACACAAAATCAACTTTGATTGTTTTTGAAGGCTTTTCAACTGAAGAACTTGTTCAAGAACCGAAAAAACTATTTTCAGTTCCTTTAACTGCTAAAATCAATGATCTAATTGGTATAAAAAAAGAGATGTTGATTGAAGTCATTGACCAGAGAAATCAATTAGACAATGTCTTGTGGTGCACATTCGAGGAATATATCACAGTCAATAATGATGTGTCGCTTGATAACTTTTATTCAGTTATTCTTATAAAAAACAATTTATATGACTCTTTATTTCCATATAATGGTACAATGCAGGACGTGTTCACTTCATATAAAGAACTTTATGAATATGATGATGACGAGTTAACAGAGGCTCAGCAAGAGCAATTAAACATCATCTCAAGGTATTATGGAAAGATTTATTATAATGAATTAAATGATAGATACTACATTACCTATATTACTCTTGATCTTGAAAATGCCCATCAAGTTTTGTATTACGATCCTTCAAATCTTGCTCCCATCAAGTATCAAGAAGATCCAGAAATAGACGACAATACATATGTTTTCGAACTTACTGATAGTGAAGATTCTTTTTTGTCTTTTACAGCTAAAGTGCAAACTGAATTTAATTATAAGAATGTTTGTGTCTACTTCGTGGATGACCGAAACAATTTACCTCATCACTACGATCAAAGATTATCTATGATTTATCAAATACTGAATGAAAAAGTAAACATCATTCTTTCTAGTAAGAAGATGGAAATTCGACAAATACCTAATTTAATTAACTATCTGGATCTACTTAATAAATATTGGGGTTATGAAAGTTTCAGATTATTAAAGACGTATAAAGATGTTGAGAGTTCAGGAAATGAAACTGTTAACGTCAGTCAGGCACAAATTATTGATGACATCGTCGAACAAGCATCCATTGCTATGACGGCTCAAGAAGATAAAACGGCAAGGGATATTTATGTGACATCACCTACAGGGGCTGGGAAATCGATCATGTTTCAAATTCCTGCCCTCTATCTAGCTGAAAAATACAGAGAACAAGGCTTTTTAACCATTGTTATATCCCCTCTTATTGGACTAATGGATGATCAGGTTAAGAGTCTTGAGAAGAAGAATATTAAAAACGCGAAAACGATAAACTCAGGCATCTCACCAGTTGAAAAGGAAGAAATAAGAGACCGTGTTCAAAATGGCGAAATAGATATTTTATATATTTCCACTGAAACGCTCTTAAGTCGATCTGATATTGAGATGTTGATTGGAAAAAGGAGATTAGGACTTTTTGTCATTGACGAAGCACATATCGTTACGACTTGGGGCAAATCTTTCCGAGCCGATTATTGGTATTTAGGTTCATATCTTTCGAAACTAAGGAAGAAACAAAAATTTCCGATAGCCACTTTTACGGCTACTGCGATATATGGCGGCCCTGAAGATATGTATTCTGAGACACGGGATAGTCTTCATATGGTGAACCCTATTGCCTACTTTGGTTATGTAAAACGTGATGATCTCATGTTGCACGTTCAATCATCAAGAAAAGAATTTGAAAAATACTCTAATGACTATCGAAAAGCAAAATTTGATTTATTAAGCAGAAGGTTAAGAGGCTACAGTCACAAAGGTGAAAAAACACTGGTTTATTTTCCAACAGTCCGTTTGTTAAATGGTTTTTACTATCACTTACAACAGTTTGAAGAAAAACTAATCACAAAAACAGTACGTTACTACGGCCCTCTGGATAAGGATGAAAAGAAAGGTAATTTTGAAGCCTTTCTGAATGGTGATGCGAGAGTCATGCTCGCTACCAAGGCATTTGGAATGGGAATAGATATTCCTGATATAAATAATGTTTACCATTATGCACCGACTGGAAATGTCATTGACTATGTTCAGGAAATCGGACGTGCTGCTAGAGATCAACAATTAACAGGCCATGCCTATTTTGATTATTTAAACAAAGATTTTACCGAAGTCAAACGACTTTACGGATTATCAGCTGTAAAAAAGAGCGAAGTGATTGAAGTCATGAAGAAAATTCTTGATCTTTACTTTTCGAAAAAATCGAGAAATATAGTCGTTAGTGCGGATGATTTTTCCTATATTTTTAATCGAGGAAATCATAATGATGATGATATCGATAATAGGCTAAAAATCACATTGCTGACAATTGAAAAGGGATTCGAGAAGCAGATGGAATATTCGCCAATTGTGGCGCGCCCTAGAGCCATATTCGCTCAAGAAACAGTTATGCTCAGTCAAGAGGGTAAGAAGTTGGCTGAGACTTCAAATTATAAGCCTTACTTGGAACCAATTATGTTGTTGGATGACAAGAATTATTTTTCTGGTATCTATAAATTTGATATTAAATCGCTCTGGGAAAAGCGATACAGCAAGTATTCATTTGCAAAATTTAAATTCTTGATGTTTTCAGATCCAGACTCCTTGAGGGATAACAAATTATTTCAGCAAATCAATCCCGCATTGAAAATAACGATTGACCTCAAAAATAAAGATGTATCTACAGTGATGTCTGATTTTAATAATTTTTTACAAACTATCGAAGGATTTTTAAGAACCCAAGCTTATTCTGGAGACTTTTTTAATGAAAATCAACTTGGTGGATTTTTAAATGAACATTTCGGCATTTCAAATAAATATAAAGCGATTGGTCTAGCAAATGTATTTTTAAATGGAATGGTTCGTATTACATCATTAATGAACCAGCAAAATAGCAGGTTCATAGTGACAAGAGCAGATCAGGAGACCTCGTACAAAGTAAACTCAAACTATATCAACTACTTAAACTTACTTGAGGAAGTACAAAAGAGGCTATATAAAAACCAGTCATTTTTTCAGCAACAAGATAGCAACTTTACTTTTTACAGAGCTCGCTCTAAAAATGACATCAATTTTGAGGAATTTCTTATTGTTCTGGGCTTATCTGAATCACTGGATTTGATTAATTACGAAATTGCTGGTGGGAACAATCCTCAGATCTATATACGCATCAACAGTGTTTACCCAATAGACCGAGCAATTCATTCACCCCAGAAGTATACAAATGCAATTATGAGTGAAGTTTATCTGAAACACAAAATCAGTATGGTGATGCTCAACTATCTGTTTACTCTACCCAAAGAACCTGAAAATGGTCCCAAAAAAGAACAGATAAAAAACTATACAAAAAAGTTTTGGGATATTATTGAAGACTACTTTCTTGGCAGACTTCCTGATGTTGTGAAACAAAATTTAAGAAGTTGATGCTCGTTCAAATATCTAAAGGAATGAGGATTCCTATGTCCAAATCGATAAAAGAAGTTTCCGAATCACTGCACATACCGGAGTCGTCCATCCGCTATTACGATCAGCAGAGGCTTCTGCCTTTTGTGGCCAGAGATAAGAACGGCTACAGACAATTTAAAGAAGAAGATCTTTTCTGGCTTGAACTTGTTCGCTGCATGCGTTCGACGGGTATGTCAATCAGTACGCTCAGGCATATTGCGCAGCTACATATGGAGGGGCCGGATACACTTGAAGAAAGAGAGCAGATTTTTATTGAGCAAAAACAGCGTTTGTTCAATGAAAAGCAACGGATCGATGAAGCCGTTGCCAAGGTGGATAAGAAGCTGGACATGCTGAAAGAGATGAAGAAAAAAGAAGCTGCTAAAGTCAGTCATGCGTAAGCGCTGAGGCTTGCCTTAAAGCGAGGTTTAAGGAATATAATGATTCTACTTTATGGAAGGGAATGATCACGCCATGGCATCTTTAATTGACTGCCAAACGATCCAAAAAAATTTTAACCGAAGTGTTTCGGCAGGCTTAGCATTGCCCGAAACAGCACCAGAAGGAACAAAAGTCTTGGTCGAAAGCGGGCCAATTAAAATTAAGCTGACGGTTTCAAACGGAGAAGTTGAAAAGATTGTTATCTATTCCGCGAAAGCGCAGACACCAGAGTTTGATGAAACGTTTGAAGGTTTTGAAGGCGGGTTGAACATTTCTAATATCAAATTATTTTATGCCTACCAGGAATCGGTTAAAAATGCTTCAACGACAACAACTGTTTCAAAAAATGTCAAAGTGACTTATGTCACAAAAAGTGCCGATGATCTGACCGCAACCTTTGAAGTTAAATAAGTTTCGTTTGCCAATGCGAGTCCGTATTGGCTTTTCTTATCAAGTTATGGTGAAATGAAGATGTTCTGGACAAGCCAGTGAGTGGGAGGTTGAGAAAGTGGCAGAGAGAATAATCGGGAAAAAAGAAGTCAGCAATCATACGATCCCCCTGGTCAATCTGGCAGAGTACTTAATGATGATGCTCGTATTCTGGACCATCTGGACTTATCAGACCGTCTATGCGAATCGCTTCCTGAAAGAGGATCTCGTCAACTCTCTGTTTCTGATTTTCGATATGTTCTGGGTTGTGATCCTTTCGCAATCTCTAAACGAACATTTTGCATCCACTCATTTCACCTTCGCCGGATCAACGTCCATTCTGTTTTTAAGCATCGCCTTTCAGTACTATCTGCAGGTGAAGCGTGCTGATTCTCCGGAACGGAAAAAACTAGCCTTACAATTATCCGTGCTGCTTACAGTGATTAGCCTGATCGGCTTTGTGACCATTCTCCCCTTTCCGGCTCCCTATCCCATGCGTTTTGCCATTTATGCTGTGTCGATCTTCACTGTCGCTTTCTATCCGCTGTTCATGAAACAGACACTGACTGATTTTTCAACGCAGTTTGATCATCTAACCGAACGGTATTCGCTTTTTACCTTATTGCTGTTTGGCGAAGCAGTGATTGCCATCGCACAAACAGTCACTATTCATCATTTCAGACCGGAGAGCGTTTTCTATTTTGTGGTCATTGCGCTGCTTTTTACAGTCTATATCATTAACTATGAATTGGGCATTAACCGGAGAACCAAGACTGCCGGCTTGGTTTTAATTCATCTTCATTATTTTATTTTCTTAGGGATTAATTTAATGACCGCATTATTGGAACTGTTTATCCTGAAGGAACTGAATACCACTTTCTTTGTCATCATCTTTGACATCAGCGCAGTCCTTTTCATTTATTCTATGTTGGCCCTGCTGATCACTTATCCCAAGAAGAACACACACATTACCATAAAAGAATTCACAGTAATTTCCGCTTTGAGCTTAATCTGGATTGTATTAAGCGTTCTATTGAAAAATAGTGCGTTAACGTTTTTAGCTGCCTTAACACTTATTTTGATTATATTGGCTGCATACTGGTGGCGTGTCATTCTGCAGTCGGCGCACAAATGAAAAGTTCGCCCCCAAAGAATAATCAAATCAGAGATTGACAAAAGACTCTTATAGTGATTGAATAAAACCTAATCCCTTCTGAGAGGATAATCATTGATGAAACGATTGCACATGGCTCAATCATATTATTATAGCTTCTATTACTTTAGATAGCGTTCGTGTCCACTCCGGATACGAACGCAAGCTTGCGTTTAGTATCTAGAGTTGGGAAGCTATAATGATCTGACCAACTAGATGCGAAAGATTAAATCTAATTGGCTGCCATTACAAACGGGATATTGAATTTCACTCTACTAATAACTCGTAACCAGTTAGATTTAATGATCTGACTGGTTATTTTATTACACTTTTTTCGGAAAAGGAGCACGGAAAGCATGATGAAAGCGAACAGGGTCAGACTAAGTTTTGTTTTATATCTTAATTACTCAAGTTTCGGAGTTGAAAATCAGGGTTGAACCCTGATGCTATCTAGGAGGAAGGCGAATACGATCCTGAAAAAAAGAAGAAAACATCCTTCTTATCTGGTAAAATATAGGCACCACACCAACCAGAAAGGATGTTTTCTATGGCTTCTATTTTACCAGATCTTCAGGAGAAGAAACAGCTTCATTCACGCGTCTCACGATTCTTCCGTCAGGCGAAGATTGGTTCCTTCTTAAATCAGAGTCACATTTTGAAAGTGAAGGGTTTTTCACCGTTCTTTCTGATCCAGTTCTTTTTTCACTCGTGCTCCAAGGAAAAACGCTGAATACTTTGCTCCATTCCGACCGTTTACAGAACGCGCCCGCCAAAGATGCCTTTTACGATTTGCTGAAGGGGGCCACTTACAATTGGCGGTTGTTTCTGAGCCGTGTCAGTTCGTTTCTCATTGTCACTTGTTTCAAGCCATTGACTGGAGACCATCGGAATCGCGTGCTGATTTATGATGACTCCACGTATCGTCGCCATCGAAGCAAGCACGTTGAACTACTCTCACGCGTCCGCGATCATACAACGGGACACTACGTCAGGGGATTTCGTATGCCCACTCTGGGTTGGTCCGATGGCGTGACTTTCATACCGCTCGCGTTTTCACTGCTGAGTTCTCAAAAGAAAAAGAACCGATATCAAGAAATGGATGCCTCTGTTGACAAGAGAACCCTGGGCTACCGCCGTCGAAAAGAAGCCCTGATGAAAGGGACCGAGGTGCTGTTCTGTCTGCTGGATGCCATCAACCCTTTAGAGCTAGGCGCCCAAACACTGCTCTTTGACAGCTGGTTTGCTTTCCCGGGCGTCATTAAACGTGTGGTGAAAAACTATCCGCTTCAAGTGATCTGTATGCTTAAGCGGATGCCAAGAGTTTATTACACGTACGAAGGAAAACGCTATACCCTCACCCAACTTTACCATCAGATTCGGAAGAAACGCGGACGCGCTAAAATTCTTGCTTCCGCTTTTGTCGGACTGGGCGTGGATGAAGACGGCTCCGAACAGAGGGCCAAAATCGTTTTTGTTCGCGATCATCACCGATCGAAACAGTGGCTGGCCCTATTGACGACCTCTTTGGAACAGACCGATGAGGAAGTGGTTCGCGTCTATGGCAAACGCTGGGCCATCGAATGTTTTTTCAAAATGACTAAGTCTCATCTTCGTCTGGCTAAAGAATGTCAGTGCCGCAACTATGATGCCTTAATCGCGCATACGACGATTGTGTTTCTTCGCTATATCATGCTGGCGTGGAGTGCCCGGGAGGAACAGGATCCAAGAACGTTGGGCAATCTTTTTTCTCTCTGTTGTGATGAGATTGAGGATCTCCGTTTTGCGGAAGCACTCATGACCCTTCTCGAACTGCTGAGTTCTACGCTCATGCATTTTTCGCTTCATCATCCGCTTTTTCCAAGTTGCTTCTCGAACTGCTGAGTTCTACGCTCATCGAAGAAGATCTTCTGACAGATGAGCAGATTCAGCCTTTTCTAGACCAATTTTTCAACAAATTACCCGACTTTTTACGAAAACCCCTGCTGAATCAGCGTGTCGCAGTCTAATCAAAAAGGGACGAGACCACGTCTGTCAAAGGATACAGTCAACTTCTCATGTCCGAAACTTGAGTTTTTAATCTACTAAATTACACTTTTGTAATAAATTCAAGACATAAAGACATTTGCACTTGAATAATAAAGATGAAATTTGATGCCATCTTCTCCATTGTGAATAATGATGTCCTCGGACTGAATTCCAGATTGATAAGACCTGAACATGCTGATAAGAACGGAAGAAAATCCCCCTAAATATAAGCATCATGCCTTGCCTTAAAGTCAGGTTTAAGGAATATAATGAATCTAATTTATGGAAGGGGATGAATCACATCATGGCATCTTTAACCGATTATCAAACGATTTGCGGAAATTTTAACCGCAGTGTTTCTGCCAGCCTGGCATTGCCTGAAATAGCACCGGAAGGAACAAACGTATTAGTCGAAAGCGGGCCGATCAAAATTGAAATGACAGTTTCAGACGGAGAAGTTAAAAAGATCGTGATTTATTCTGCAAAAGCGCAAACGCCGGAATTTGATGAAACGTTTGAGGGCTTTGAAGGCGGGCTTCATATTTCAGATATCAAATTATTTTATGCCTATCAAGAATCTGTAAAAAATACAGCGACAACGGCGGCTGTCTCAAAGAATGTAAAAGTAACTTATATTACAAAAAGCACCGATGATCTGACCGCGATTTTTGAAGTTAAATAATCTTTGTTTTGCCAATGCAAGTTCGTATTGGCTTTTTCGTCCATTAATGGCAAAATATAATCATAGAAAAGCCGGAAAAGTCATTCAGTGGAGGTTGAAAATGTGACAGAAAAGTTACTTGGGAAGAAAGAAGTCAGCACTTTGGAATTATTTTACGATTTGATTTTTGCCTATGCCATCAGCCGGATGACCGAGGTGCTGCATCTGGTCATCAATCATACCCTGCCGCTGATTAATCTGGCCGAATATTTGATGATGATGCTTGTATTCTGGACGATCTGGACTTACCAGACGGTTTATGCCAATCGTTTCCTGAAAGGGGATCTCAGCAACTCTCTGTTTTTGATTTTCGACATGTTCTGGGTCGTGATCCTGTCACAGTCTCTGAATGAAAACTTTGCATCCACCCATTTCACATTTGCCGGATCAACGTCTGTTCTGTTATTAAGCATTGCATTTCAATACTATCTGCAATCAAGACGGGCGGATACTCCAGAACATAAAAAATTAGCGCTGCATTTCTCTGTGCTGCTTATGATCATCAGTTTGATCGGATTTGTGACCATTCTTCCTGTTCCGACACTTTATTTGCTTCGCTTTGCCGTATATACCGCCTCGATCATTGCTGTCGCTTTCTATCCACTTTTTATGAAGCAGACACTGACTGATTTCTCGACACAGTTTGATCATCTGAGCGAACGCTATTCGCTTTTTACCCTGTTACTGTTCGGCGAAGCCGTGATCGCCATAGCACAGACGATTAATATTCATCATTTAAAAATCGAGAGCGTACTCTATTTTGTAATCATTGCCTTACTTTTTACCCTCTATATGATCACTTATGAGCTGGGTATCAACCGAAGAGCCAGAACAGCGGGGCTGGTTATGATCCATCTGCATTATTTTATTTTTGTAGGTATTAATTTAATCACCGCCTTACTGGAATTGTTCATCCTTCATGAATTAAATACCACATTCTTTATCGTCATCTTTGACATCAGTGCGGTCCTTTTCATTTATTCCATGCTGGCTCTTTTGAGCACTTATCCGAAAAAGAACACACATGTGACCAGCAAAGAATTCGCGACAATTTCCCTCTTAAATTTAGTCTGGATTATTTTAAGCCTTTTGTTGAAAAGTAATCCGTTAATGTTTTTAGGTGGATTAACGCTTATTCTGATTATTCTAGCCGTATACTGGTGGCGTGTTATTCTGCAGTCAGCGCATAAGATAAAACATGAAACGATAGGGTAATTCCACTGGCTCGGAACCAAATCGCACAGTTATCAGTTAATGTCTAAACCCATCGTGATACTGTCATAAAACTTGCCGTTTACCAGCAGATCCCGTTTGATCATGCCCTCTTCAACAAAGCCGGCTGACTGGTAAAGACGTTTCGCACGGACGTTATCCATTCGAACCCGCAAATTTATTCTTCTGATGATATGGGTTCGATGTGCCCAGCTAATCAGCGTTTTCAGTAGCACTTTACCGATATGTTGCCCCCAGTATGCTTGCAGCACGCTGATCCCAAATTCGCCCGTGTGAGCCGTTCTTGATCTTGTGCCGCCGGAAAAATTCAAGCATCCTATTATATTGTCATCGACTTCCGCAACAAGAAATAAAGCGTTATCCCTGATTGAAAAGCTGTCAAGCGTGTCTTTTTCCTGTGCTATATCAAGATGAAGTTCTCTAGGTCCGAACGTTAGAAAATCAGACTCAGCCGAAATTTTTTCGAGATAGTCTAATAATTTTTCGGCATCATCCGCGACGGCTTCCCTTATCATTACGCTGTCTTCTTCCATTCGAAGCCCTTCCCTTCTCTATTGAAGAGGTACATTTCTGCTCATTATCTCTTGATTTTCTTCTTGGCGCTTATCGAATATAATAAAAGCCCTCTCAAAATGGAAACATATAATCAGGCAGCGCTCCATTCTCCTGTAGATACCGATACATTCTACGTAACGCTTCTCTCAGTTTCACACCTTTTTTCAAGGCACTATTAAATTCCCGCGACCAATGATCTTTTAACTCATATTCACGCAAAGGTTTGAGCAGGGCGTACAAGGACACCTCATCGTTCCGCTCGCTGATATTGTCGTTAAAATAATGAATCACCTCATCATAGTCATGCAATGATATATGCAGCCTGAAAATCATTTCAACCAGGTTATTCGATTTTTCCTTACGCCCATAGTCGGAGTTGTCTGAAGTCCATACTTTTTTTGGATGGCGCTGACTTTTTTTCCACGATTTCTGCCTTGAGCATCTCGCACGCCTCAATAGCCATTTCTTTAGCGTCTGCAGATTTGAGATTCTTAACCAATATTTTTATCAGAAATGAAGGTAATGTTTCTCTGTCTACCTGAGTATTAATAACCAATGTGATCGCCGATTTTATAGAATCCTGGTTAATTCCACGATCCAGTCCTGACCGCTCTTTTTTTGTGATCGAACGATTGGGTGCGTAATAATACGATTTATAGGCATTCTGAACAAATTGATCAATCTCATTTTTCAAATCAACTATACCTATTTTTTGCTCCTGATTTTTTCTGATTCTACCCGCATTGCTTACGCTATGCGGGTCTTGCAGCAGAAGATCAATCCCATTCTCCTCTCGCAGCCCCTTGGGCATAGACTTATACATTTCAGCAATGATAAGTCTTAAATCATCGTCACTATATTTTTTCAAATGCTGTCTCAGTTCTGATACCAACGTGGTGCAGTCCTCCCTTGGTTTCATTTACACTCCGTCTATTACAGCGGGATTTTCTGCTCCCTTGTCAAATTGTTTCGTGATCGGGTTATAGTAGAGGGTTTGCCGTTTCCGTTCGGATCGGAACGAAATATCGATGTCATAGTGCAGGATGGGCACAAAATAGATGATGCCGTGATCAAGTGTGATCTCAGTATGGCCGTATGATTTTTTCTTGATTTCTTCAAGCTGCTTGTCCATTTCCATGACAATCGCTTCGGATTTTGTAGCGATTTCTTTGACTTTATCTTCACTTAATCCCTTGCGCGCAGTTCTTCGATCATTCTCTTTCAACAGATCCTTGTAATAAGTCTCAATCCGATCAATATCTTTTTGCAGATGTTGATCCTGCCGCCGCTGTTTTTGTTCCATTTCCGCATCGCTTTTTACCTTATTGTAGGCGATCACAAATGCTTCATCCATATTCAGATCTGTCGGGATCGGATAGTGATACAATGGGGCAGACTGGTAAACGATGCGATTCTGCTGCTGTTTCATGAATTCCGACTTTTCGTTTGTGATCAGGTTCATCCAGATCTGGTTCGAACTCTCTTCTTTTTCATCCGAAATAAAAGTGATGTGAAATTGGAAGAGGGCCCATACGCCCATGACATGTTTTTCATCGAGGATACTGATTTTCCCTTTTTCGTCGTGCAAAAACCCCGTAATCTTCTTAAGCGGGTTGACTTTTTCCAAATTGGGATCTTCTCAGTGTTTCAGTTCTACCTTTTCCAGATTCAGCTCTACTGCCGGACTTGGGTGCAAAAAAATATCCATCAGGCATCCAATACTAGGTAAACTAGGACGATATTCCTGTTATCCGCGCACTTTGTACCATTTTGGGATGACACTCTGAAATTGGTCATAAGCGTCTAAAACTTTTTTCGACTGATCCAGCATCACATTGACTTCCGACTGTCCGAATTGAATCGCCCAGGGTATCGAGCTCAGCTGATTGACTGCAATATACAGTGCCATCAGTCTGAAAAATGAATCAGGAACACTGTCACAAAAATAGCCGTCAATCTGCCCCGTGGCGAAAATCGGGCTGATGTCCGCACTCCATGTGATTCGGTTGAATTCCTCCCATGGATCACCATAGTCGAGCCGGTCAAAGTCAACAATACTCATTTTATGATCCTCGTTGATGACCATATTGCCGCAATGGTAGTCGCCATGCTGGGCGGTTTGCGTTCTTTGATCCAGAAGATATCGGTTCACATTGATATAATCGATGATTTTATCGGCATTCCCTATCTTAATGCCGCAGTTTTTATAGGCTTTTATTTTCTGGTCCGTTTTCTGGTTGAATATTTCAGACCATGATGGGCGTTCATTTGGCACCGGATTTTGATGAATAAGCTTCAGCGTCCGCCCGGCAAAGTACCCAAGTTTATACCGTTCTTCCCTGGAAAACTTCGGCAAAACCCTTCCGGCCTCATCACCTTCAAGCCAGGTCAACAGGGTGTATACATTTCTTTCTTTATTACAAATCCCGAAATCAATCGGCTCAGGCATCGCTATGTTACTGCTGTACCATTCTTTCAAAGCCTCGTACTCACTCTGTCTTCTATCGAAATTCGAGATATCTGAGATCCGCAACAGAAACTTCCTTCGATCCAACATTTCGACATAAAACTTTTGATCATTAGACCAGCCTTTAGTGACCGGAATTACTTTTTTCCAATCATCTGAGCCGGGGATACCGGAAAAAAGACCGTTCATTCGTCTCACCTCTTCTGAGCAGCGTATATGTACTGTATCTACTTTTAAAACACGCGGCAAAGCCTCTCACCCATTTTCTCATCAGGATATCACTGTATCAAAACAGCGCCATTGAAGCTTAATTCAATGGCGCTGTTTCATGTACAAATTGGTTCGTTATTCAATCGTTAAAATTGTTGTTTTCGACATCCTTAATGAAAGTCGCCAGGTGATCGAAGTAGACCGGAGCGTTATCGATCATATGATGATGCCCGCCGTTAGGTGTAGTCGCCAGCCGGGCGTGCGGAATGGCCTGAGCCATCCGTTTGGCGGCGGCAATGGGCATGGTTTCGTGTTCGCCAAACGTAACGAGCGTGGGCACGGTGATATTTTTAAGCTGATCGCGGACGTCCCATTCCTTTAATTTTCCAGTGACGACAAATTCATTGTCGCCCTGGAAATCATTATAAACAGGAGCCGCCATAGTGCTGATCAGATGGGAAATAGCCGGCGGCTGCCTGCGGTCAACATAGCCCTCGTTGAGGATATCAACGTAGCCCTGGTAACGCGCATTATCATAGTCATTCTTTGCTTCGCATTCCTTCATAAACACAACGGCATCAGCGGGCAGTGCTTCCTCCCGAATTTTATTAATGTTAGTGACATATTCATCGATGTTGTCCGTCATGGATGAAATGATCGCACCTTTAAGATGCCGGCCATATTTCAGAGCGTACATCTGGACAAGCAAACCGCCCCAGCTTTGGCCGATCAGATAAAAGTGATCAAGGCCCAGTTTTTGGCGAACTTCCTCAACTTCACCGAGAAAATAATCATAAGTTAAATACTTCCGGGCTGTTTCGGGATCGGAGTAGTCCGGCTGGTCGGAATAAAAAGAACCTAATTGATCATACATGTGAACCTGAATGTTCAATCCCTGTTCGGCCAGCATCTGAGCGAAATTTTCATAATATTCATGTGTGCCGCCGGGTCCGCCGTGAAGGCAGAGCAAATGAATACCTCCGGTTCCCTGGGTATTGGTCCATAGGTGGTAGCCGTTATCAAGAGTTAAAATTGTTGTTCCTTGCTTCATCAATAATCACCTGATTTTTAAATGGATAGTCTTATCATATCACTAATGGGATTAAGATCTGAAAAAATTCAGGACAACGCGCATAGTTGAGGAGTCCAATTTTCATCTGAATTCTTCCTTTACCGGAGCCACATTCTTTTCAAATCGAGCACCTCCCGGATCAAAACCAATACAACCGATTCGGGCGCTATACTTCACTCATTTTTTAGTATTGAATTTAGAAAAGTTTCGATCACGTACTCCCGCTGATGATCATCACGGACATCTTTGCCTGAGTATTTTAAGAAGTCATCAGCTTTGACCATCAATACTTGTAAAAATGATATAACCTCAAAGGCAGTTAGCTTTATTTCAAATTCATTTCTTTGTCCTCCGAAGTGTTGTTCGAGAAGTGGAATAATGTAAAAGGGTAAATGAATATCTGCTTTTGTCAACTCATAAATGGTCGTTGATTTTGTCAATGAATAATACTGCATCGTTAACTGGCTCAGATGTAAGAGCATTTGCAGCAGTTTCTCATAAGGAGATTGAGCGCGATTTTCAATGTTTATCCAGTCATCAGCAGCACTTTTTATGAGTCGATTGACAGCAATATTAATCAACTCATCCTTAGAGCTGAAATAGTAATTAATCATTGCCAAATTTGTTTTTGCTTTTTCGGTGATTTGTCTCGAAGTCACTTCTTCCGACCTTCCACTTTCCCGCAACAAATCGACAGTGGTTTGAATGAGTTTCTCTTTGACATCTGTCTTTGACATAGATCCTCCAATGTTTGCTCTTATTCATTCTCAAATAGTCGTCCGATTGTCCCTCCCATGATGGAACATGCACCAAGCACTACAATAAATATAATATAACCGTATCCCATATTTAAGGTAAAGAGACCCATACATGAACCAGCAGCAATTCCGAACGATTGCGAAGCATGCGTTAATGCTAACTCATGCCGTCGCTTGCTCATAACCATCCAACCGATACCAGTAAATGCGGTAATAAATAAGAGCAGCAACGTTCCGAGTGTCACCCAACGGACATCCGCAGGCGTTTGGTAGACCCAGTTTTTATCCTGCAAATGAAAAAGAAGAAAAAGAACGCCATCAATGACCAAACCAATAAAACAGCCTAAACCGCTAAAAATTTGTATTGTTCTGGGATTTTCTGTTTTCATCGCCTTAACCACCAATCTGTTAAAATCAAACACGTATTAAACATGTTTAATTTATAACAAAGGAAAGCCTGTGTCAACAGGTTTCTATTTACAAAAAATCCTTTATGCCTTCATTACAGCCATACCCGCAGCATTTCTTTTACTTTTTCTTTGCCTGCACTGCCGTTTTTTAGAAAAACGTTTGGGAATCCCGCTCCTGAGGCGCGGACATTTTCTTCACCGAAAATATCCGCTACGCGGCGGCAGATCCCGGCAAGACTTGAATCACTCCGTGCATTCAAATAATCTCTCAGTTCCGGGCCGCACATCCACCCGTCCGGCGCCGCCGGGTCGACACCGATCACTGAACACTTAACTTTGTCATTTTCCATTCTCCGGCGTGCGGAGAGTATGCTGCGATAAACGAAGTCATCTTCCGGAAGGGAGTAACCGGCAAAAATGATATGGCGGGCGTTTTCAATGGCCACTTTCATATCACTCTGAATTTCTTGAATAAACGAAGGCTTGCGCCCTTTGAAATTCGTTTGCATGGTGATCGGCGTGTGGTGGGTTTCCGTTATCGTCCCGCAATGGGCGCATTGCACCGCGTCATATACACCTTCATCCATTGCCTTTTTTTCCTCGAATGAGCGTGGCCTTCTCGGGGAAAGTGACGGCAGAATCTGGGGCGGAAACAGACTGGTTGAACGGACATCCCATGTATCACCGAGATAGAAGGTCAGTTTCCCACACTTCGGGCACTGCCGAAAACCAAAACAGCCGTGTGGAAAATAAAATTTTCCAATTCGGACACGGCGACTGGTTACGCCATCCTGGCCATTCAAGTGTTGAACAGCCGTCTCGTTCATCGGAAACCAGGCAGCCGGTGTCTGTCCGTCCACTTTCCTGATCGCCATGAAATGCACCAAGTCATTGAACAGTTTTACGGACTGCGGCGAATGAACGGCCTTCTGGTTGACTGCCTGATGCGCGTTCAAAATGAGCCAGAGAAGGAGCGGATCCCAATTCATTGAAATGATAGCGTAGCTGAACAGGTAATAGCGCCGGTCATTCAGATTACAGGGACTTCGCAGCATCCGCCCCTGCCCCTCCTCGTTCATCAGATCCGCCAATATTTTCGCGAACTGATTATACTGATCATACGTTTCGAGCAGGTCTTGGTTATGTAAAAGTTCATGAAACCCAACGGCATGAACGAGCTGTGTCATCATATCGACGGTTCGCCTCGCCGCAATCAGCCGATCAAGTGTGATAAACTGGCGTTCCACCTCGATGCCGTTCTGTGATTTGATATGCATGTCCAGCAAATTGTATAGATCCTTAAGGCTAAATTGCTGATCGTGGTTCCGCGGGCAGCGTTCAATGACCTTCTGAACGGCCTCCCAGTCATACAATCTTTGCAGATGCTCTGCACGTCTCTCCTGAAAGCCCAGGACACGCATGGCTTCCCCTCTCTGGCTCCGATATCTTGAATCGATCAGTACAATGAGTGCTTTAAACTCTTTTTTTATTTGATCCGTCGCCTTTGGGATGGCCTCTTTAATTGCGGATTCGAGTCTCTGATCATCCGTCTGCGCCGCTCCATGATCAAACGCTTCAGCTAAAATCTGAAAAGTTCGGCCCAGTTCATGAGTTAATTTCATTTTAAGTGGCTGCGTCGCTCCCGCTCCCCAGAAAATCACGGTTTCAGGCCAATAGGGCTGGTAACGTTTCAGTTCATTCATTTTTCCACCTGTCCCCAATCGATTTTGATTTTTAAATGCTGGATTTTGCGGTACTATTCATCCTATTAAAGGCACTCGTTTTTTTAGTGTTCCATTTCAGCCATTAATTAAAAGAAAAACTGTCTGCTGAAGACAGTGTTGTGATAACCCGTGTGAGCGGTTTACTCTGCAGCCTTTCTGCTGCGAAATATTTTGGAAAAGAAATGACCTTTTGAAATGTTCTTACCGTAAACAAAAGGTACCGCAGCCGCAAACCCCGCGATACCTCGAAAAAAATTTTTAATTATCGTTCATCAATACCCATTTCTATTCAAACTTTCTCAAGGATTCGACCGGATCAAGGTTAGCGGCCTTGGAAGAAGGAGCGAGCCCGGCAATCACACTAATACCAATACTGGCGATCAGGCCGAAGAGCACGAATCCGGGGGTGATATTTAAGAGCGACACATGCATATGCGGACGGGCAAAGTAATTACCAATCGCTGCAGCAATAAAAGCGATCAAAATGCCGATGGCACCGCTGAACAGCCCGAGCAGGCTCGCTTCCGAGAAGAACAAGTGGCGAATATCCTTACGCCTGGCACCAAGAGCCCTGAGAATGCCGATTTCTTTTGTCCGTTCCGTCACACTGATATAAAGGACGACAATAATCATGATTGCTGAAACAAGTAATGAGATACCGGCTATCGCCGCCAGGACATAGGAGGCAATAGCGATATATAAGTTCAATGAATCCAGAAAAGCTCCGGCTCCGTTCGGGGTATAGCCATGTTTTTTAAAATAGTCCTGAACGCTTTTTACATTTTCAATTTTATCGATTTTAATCGTTGCCATGTTGGGCTTCAGGGTGATCTTTTGCTTGTCGTACATTTCTTGTATGGTCGCATAGTCTGCCGTAAGCAGGCCCATTTGCGCGCTGCCGTTGAAAATGGCGGATACTTTTAAATTTTTCTGCATAACGATTGGGCGCTGATTTTTATCGGTCATATTGACATAAAAAGTTAAGGTTTTGCCGATCAGGCTACTCGGCTTTTTCGTCAGCTGCATGGCAACGTCTTTGCTTAACCCGATTTCGTTTGTTCCAGGCAAATGGCTGCCACTAGCCAAATCTTTTTTCGGAATGGCGCCGTCTACGGTCTGAAAGTATTGTGGGATCGCAATCTTGCTGCCAAGCATAACCCGCGTTGAAGAAAGCCAGAGCACTTTTTCAGCTGAATTCACATGTTTGACCTTTTTCATTTTCTCAAGATCACTGTTTGAAATGACTGCCGATTTCTTGATTTGACTGCTCTCTCCATCTTGCTGAGACAGGCCTTTTTTCGTTAGCTGCACCACGGTCGGATTGACGTTATTCATAATTTCATCGTGGATATACGTTTGCACGCCACTTCCAAGTGAGAGCATAATAATCACACTAAAAATGCCGATTGCGCCGCCAAGCGTGACAAGAATGTTTCGCTTCAGATTGTGACTGATGTTATCGAGCGCCATTTTGAAGGTAGCACCTAGGCCCAGGTTTTTCGTTTTTGATCCTTCTTCATGTTCCGGTATCGGGTAACCATCCTTCAGACGGATGTCATCGGCGATGCGCCCGTCATCAATTTTAATAATACGTGTGCCGTAGTCGGCAACTTTCTGCGAATGCGTTACCGTCACGACAAGCTTGCCTTGTTTGGCGATTTGATCAAGGAGCTCCATAATCTGCTCGCTATTCTTCTTATCGAGCGCTCCAGTCGGTTCGTCAGCAAGAATGATGTCGGGATTATTCGCCAATGCCCTGGCAATCGCCACTCGCTGTTTCTGCCCACCGGACAGCTGATTCGGCCGCTTATGCAAGTGATCCGCAAGCCCGACGGTTGTCAGCAGTTCTTTGGCATGCGCCACTCGCTCTTTTTCCGACATCGTTGTCATCTTCAGTGTGACGAGCACATTATCTAAAACAGTCATGTGGTTGATCAGATTAAAGCTTTGAAAAATGAAGCCGACATTCGTCTTCCGGTAATCATCCAACTCTTTTTCTTTCATGTCATGCAGCGCCTTGCCGTTAATCAAAACATCGCCTGTGTAATCCTTATCCATGCCGCCGATGATATTCATCAGTGTTGATTTTCCGCCACCGGATTCTCCGAGTATGGAAACAAATTCACCACGCTCCAGTTTGAGATCAATGCCATGCAATACCGGAAATTTTTGTTTTCCGGAAAGCTTGTACGACTTATGGATGTCTTTTAATTCGATATAACTCACGCGATATCCCCCAGTTACCGGAATCTGTACCAAAAAGGTGGCTTGATTCCCGAATTTGTTTTTACTGTTATATTTTAACAATAAAACAGGCAAATTTAACCCGCTCCGGGAATTAAATTTCACTAAGTCTTTAGCCTTACCTTTTTGCATATTTAGATCTTACTTGGTGTCACTTCTCACTTTTTATAGGCTTTGTTAGACTAATCCTTTGATTTTCGCTCCATGTGCTCGCTTTCCGCTGGCGATCCGCGAGCCTCCTCGCTCAATACTTCACTGCGGGGGTCTCGCCGGGCTCGCTGTTCCCGCAGGAGTCTCGCACCTTCCCTCTAATCGACAGAGTGGTGAAACCGACAATGAATTTTTTTAAAAACATAGATTTGCCAGAGAAATAATAACCATAGCATAAGCAATGACCACAGGATCAGATAATTTTATTGCTGTTAATTACTTCAATCAAAAGTAAAACGCTTTAATTTTATTGTTTTTCGTTTTATCATTGATCTCGGAAGGGTTTCCAAATATCGATTAAGGACATACTGGAGGGATTATTTTGAAGCAAATTGCGATTGGACCTGAGAAAAAGCAGGCATCGGCGGTTGTTCAGGGCTGCATGCGTATCTCGGAGATGTCTGAAGACACGGTGGAAAAGCTGATCGAGACGGATCTGGAGAATGGAATCACTTTTTTCGATCACGCCGACTGTTACAGCCAGGGCGCCTGCGAAGCATTATTCGGCCGTGTACTGGCTAAACGTCCGGATCTGCGGGACAAAATCACGCTGCAGACGAAGTGTGGTATTGTCCACGGTGCGGAATATACTTTGTATGACTTTTCGAAAGAGCATTTGCTTGAAACGGTAAACGCCAGTCTGAAGCGGCTGCAGACCGATCACATCGACTACTTGCTGCTGCACCGTCCGGACGCGCTGATGGAGCCGGAAGAAGTGGCGGGTACGTTTGATGAACTGCATTCTGCCGGTAAGGTGCTCCATTTTGGCGTCAGCAACCAGAATCCATATCAGATGGAGCTACTGAAGAAGAGCGTTAAACAGCCGCTTGAAGTCAACCAGCTTCAGTTCAGTATTAAAGCGACCGGTCTGGTGGACGCTGGCATTAATGTGAACATGACGGTTGACGCCTCGAACGTCCGCGACGGCGGTATTCTCGATTACTGCCGCCTGAACAATGTCACGGTTCAGGCATGGTCCCCGTTCCAGTACGGCTTCTTTGAGGGTGTCTTTCTGGACAATCCAAAATTCCCGGAGCTCAACAAAAAAATCGATGAAATCGCAGCGAAATATGGGGTCAGCAACAATGCGATTGCCGTCGCCTGGATTCTGCGCCATCCGGCGGAGATGCAAGTGATTCTCGGCACGACAAACGTGAAGCGTGTCGCTGAGTCGGCCAAGGGCGCCGATATTACGCTGACGCGCCCTGAGTGGTACGAAATTTATCTGGCTGCAGGAAACAAGCTGCCTTAATCTAAAAAAAACGAGAGGGGTCGAAATTGTTCGGTCCCTCCTTTTTTTTGCAGCAAGAAAACAGATCAGAACTCAGTAAAATATATCGGAACCCAAGCGATTTTATCGGAACTCAGTAAAATATATCAGAACTCAAACGATTTTATCGGAACTCAGCAAATTATATCAGAACTCAAACGATTTTATCGGAACTTAGAAATTTCTAGTTAGCCTTTCGTAAGATCTTCCGCTTGCCGCTTAGCTATGGCTTGATCCTCTTAAAAGTGCAACAAATCGGTTAATCCACAGGTCGATTTTTTATTATTTCCCAGACAATAAAAAAAGACACCCAAATGTGTCGTTTCCGTAAAAATGGGTTCTTTCAAGCAAGGGGTAATGTGCTTGCCCCTTATAATATTATTTTAAACGACCGCTCATTATAAGTCTATATTTTTCAAAAATTTTATTGTAGTCTGAGAGCAACCGGCCGGGATATTTATGATGAAAGGATAACAATCATTCCGCAGCTGCATGACTTGTTGCCTTCCTTTTCAATAAGGAGTTGCTTTTAACATGCGAACATGGGATTTGAATCTGAAAGTCCGCCTGATTGGCGAGACGCTTTTTAACTTGCTCTTTTGGATGTATTATCCATTTCTCACCATCTATTTCAGTGACAGTTTTGGGCAAAGTGTTGCGGGTCTCCTGATGTCTGTCCCGCCTCTCGTCGGAATCATTGCGAACCTTCTCGGCGGCTACCTTTCGGATACGCTTGGACGCCGCCAGACGATGCTGCTCGGTTCATTGGTGCAGGTCGTCATATTTGCCTTGTTTGCTTTATCTTTGTCGGACTGGATAAATTATATCGCCTATATATTAATCAGCTTCGGCCGGACGATCTACTATCCGGCAAGCTCCGCTATGGTCGCGGATCTGACTCCTGAGAAAGACCGTCGCGAGGTCTTCGCAGTTTTTCTGACGGCATTTAATATTGGTGCCGTATTGGGTCCCATGCTTGGTTCAATTTTCTTCTTTCACTACAGGAGCGAGCTGCTTTGGTCATGCACGGCCGCGGCCTTTCTTTATTTGTATGCGATATTCTTCCTGATCCGCGAGACTATGCCCGAAGCTGAATCAGGAAAAAGATTAAGTGGATCGCTGTTATCTGTTTTAAAAGCACAGATTCGGAGCTATAAAGTGATTTTTTACGATAAGGTCTTTGCACTCTTTATTCTGGCTGGCATTGTCGTGATGACTGTCATCAGGCAGGAGAATACTTATCTGCCGATTTACATCAGTGCGCATGTCCCGGAACAGGTCCTTTTTTCATGGAATGGCTGGTCACCGAATCTCGGTGGTGTCGGCGTATTTGGTTGGATGATGGGGTTGAGCGGCATCATCTTTGTTCTGTTTTCAGTTCCTGTCGCACGAATGTTTGAAAAAATCAATGACCGGACTCTGCTGATCCTCTCCATTTGTGTCGTCGGCGCCAGCCTGTTCTTGATGGGCTGCACCACGAACGTCTGGATGCTGCTCCTTCTGATGGCAACGATGTCATTCGGAGAACTGATGCAGTCGCCCGTTTCAGACAGTTTTGTCAGCAAGTACGCACCGGCCGAAAAACGCGGCCAATATATGGGCGCCGCCACGCTGCAGAACACCATCGGCAACTTTTTTGCACCAGTCGCGATGATCCTGTCAGGATGGGTACCCTCCAATGGTGTTTTCGGATTCATCCTGATCTGCGCATTAATCGGCGCCTTGCTCTATGGGCTGTTATTTCGTATTTTGTATGGAAAAGAAGAGAACATCAATTAATGTTGAACAGTAATATTAAGGTTTATTGATAATGACTTCAAGTTCGTTATAGGTGGTTAAATGTGCAAAAAACGCTCAGTTTAGCGTGTAAAAGATATTCCAAATGAAGTTGTGGGCAGCAAACATGGACTATGATGTTCTGATTTAGCGAAAAGATACAGTATTTTTGATGATGGCTGGTAAACACAAAGGCGGAATATTTCTTGATCGGCACAAGTTTCAAACTCCCGGTTCCACTAAATCTTGATTTACCAAGATTTTGGAGCAAGATTCATGCGCTTTGGCGCTCGCTAATCCCGCAGGAGTCTTGCTCCTTTGCGTCTGCTTTCTTATAAAGAAAACTTGGCAAAGTCNGCAGGAGTCGAGTCCCTTTGCGTCTGCTTTCTTATAAAGAAAACTTGGCAAAGTCAAGCCTCTGGCGCAGGCTGAGCCTTAGTTGCGCTTATACTATAATCCGCTAAAATTTTATACTTTCTTATAGTATAAAAAAAGCGGAGTGCCTGTGGCACTCCGCTTTTTATCATTCCTTCTTAGTCAGCGTTTGTCTGAGGGACTTGATCTTTACCAAGAAATGAGCTGAAGAACCACAGCTCTTTATCCAACTTGCTCTTCGTTGCAATCAACATGTCGTTCGTGACATCGTCACCCTCTTCATCCGTCAGTTTGATCCCTTCAACGAGTTCGTCTCTCAGAGTGACAAGATCATCGATCACCGTCTGTACCATTTCGTCTTCGGTCATTGCCTTTGTGTACGGTCTTTCCTTCAATGTCGCATGTTCAAAAAATTCCTGCAGCGTTGAATAAGGCTGACCGTTATTTTGAAGGAGACGTTCGGCGATATCGTCAAGAATAAGCGTGACTTGGTCGTATAACTCTTCAAATTTTTCATGAAGCGTGAAGAAGTTATGTCCTTTTACATACCAATGAAATTGATGGAGTTTCGTATAAAACAGTCCATAATTTGCTACCTGTTGATTCAGAAATGTTTTCGTTGTTTTGCTTTGTGTCATGATCAAAAGTTCCACTCCTCATTGATTTGAATTATAATTATTACTTAACAATAATTTGATCTAGTCTCTTTGTCTACCTGAAAGCCTTATTCAAATCGATTTTGAACACTGACTCTGTCCAATGAATTACTCTGAATAAGGCGTGCCTCAACGGGACCTTTTTAATCGATGAATGAACCCTGCCCCAATCTTCACTTCGGTGATCATTGTGATACTGCTCAGGATGATCACGAGCCCGATGAAGGTTCCAAACGACAGCCGTTCACCAAGAAACAGTGCACCCCACAGAACGCCATACATGGAAACAAGAAGCGTCACACTCAGCGTTTTTGTCGGACCGACATTTTTAATCAGATAGAAAAAAAGCAGGTAGGCAAAGGACGTGCACAGGATTGCCAGGCTCAGAACAGCCGTCAAAATCCCGGTACCCATGAATGGAATGCGTCCGGAGTAAGGCAGGCTGAACGGAATAAGAACAAGCCCCGCGGCCAGCTGCTGGCCGATTGTCAGAGTCAGCGAAGGTTCACCGGTAAAGCGCCTTTTGATATAAACACCGGCAACGCCGTAGCTGAGTGAGGCGAGGAGCGAAAAGAGAACTGAGAGCAGCACCATGACCGACTGGCCCATGTGTCCCCAGCCGACGAGGATGCCAACGCCTGCAATGCCAAGCAGGATCCCGGCAACTTTTTTCAAAGACAGTCCCTCACCCAGAAAGATCCTCGCCATAATCAGGGCAAACAGCGGTGTCGTCGCGTTAAGAATGGAGGATACGGAAGCCGTGAGATAAAGCTCCGATGCGGCAATCAACGTGAAAGGGATCGCCGCGTTGATCACCCCAAGGACAATGTATTGCTTCCATTTTTTTCGGTAATCCTGAAGCTGGTGGATCGCCCATGCATAGAGTAGAAGGACAAGACCGGCAATGAGAACCCTCAGATCGATGAGAAGGAAGGGACCCAGCACCGGGGACGCGACGCGCATAAATAAAAAGGAGCAGCCCCACAAAGCAGCAAGTAAATTCAGTATCAGAAAATCTTTTATACTCATGAACAGCACCCTTTAATATGATCTCTTCTCAATCTAAACGACAATGTATGATGCGTCAATCCTTTTTACCTTCCGCAAGTCGTTTGATGGATACCAGGCGGCCCCATTGCCTGGACAAATCCTTCATTCACGCGGCAGTGACAGCCAGTTGCTCCGGAAGAACGTTATAGCGCACTTCCCGCCCGATGTGCCTTCCCGTGACCTTTCAACACATCCAGATGTTTGACCACTACCTGACGGGAGATCATGACCCGATCCGCCAGGGTCGTTGCCGTCACCTGACCTTTCACCGCTATTTCGTTTAAACTCCCGCGGTGCGCCGGATTGGCCAGCGCCACCAGAACTTTATCAACGTTACCATTCTCTCTGTCCATAGCGGAACCTACTTCGCCTGATGATTGATGAAGTCCAGCATCTGCGCCCAGCCTTGATTATTGTCGTTATAGAATTTCTGACGTTCTTTCTCGGATGCTTCAAGATGTGCAAAGCCAGTCTCAACAACGCGCAGCCGCGTCCCGCCTTTTTCCGGTGCCAAGCTGAATTCTACCAAAGTGGAGTTGCCTTCTTTTGGTTCCTCTCCCGGATAAGAGCTGGCCCAGCGGCAGGTAAGATAGGTCGGAGCATCGACTTTCTCTGTCAGCACCGGGAAATCCCCGTACTTGCATGTGGCGACCACTCGATTTCCATCAATCTCAACGTGATCCGGCCCTTCTTCGCCGACCCACCACGCCGGCCTGCTGACTAAGTCCCACACTTTCTGCAGTGGTGCTTCAATGAATAGATCCCTCTCAATCCGATTTTCAGACATTCCGATTCCTCCCTCTCCTTTATATATGCAACTAAAAGGTAGCATATATAAAATTAATGTGCGACTTGTTGGGTGCACTTTATTGGATAGTCCAATTAATTAATAGAAATATCTGAATTTATTGTTTTCTTTCAGAAAAATATGTGATATATTGGTTTCATGGTGAACAACATGATAAAAAAAATTGATCGTCAGTCTTTAAGTGAAAAAATCTATATTGAACTCAAGAAAGCGATTGTGGAAATGGTTTTTAAACCCGGCGAACGAATCAGCGATATGGAACTGGCTCAAAACTTCGGCGTCAGCCGAGCACCAGTAAGGGAAGCGATTAAACAGCTGGAGGATGATGGCCTGATTGAATCGATTCCCGGCTCACTGACACGTGTCACCCATATCAGCAGCGAAGAAGCCAAAAATGCCTTTACTGTCGTCGCCGTGCTGCACGATTGGGCATGAAGGAAGCTGAAATGGATACGATCGCCGATCTCATTGTCTCTGTCCTGAAAGATCAGCAAACAACTGACGAAATTAAGAAAAAGGTTATCGATCTGCGTACGTCCTATCAGAAGATTCATTATTGCTTTGATTAAAAAGATGAGTGAATTTAAATGAGCTGTTCACAAACAGAAGTGATTCGATTGAACTGATAGATGGCCATCCGTTCAACGATGTGAGAGTGCTTTACCATTCGATTTTGATCAGCGGCAATAAGCTGATTGTGGACAAGTCCATTAAGAGCAAGCAAGAAAACTCTGTTCCTGCGCTCGCGATCGAAATCGGAATCCATTTGAATACGGAGGAATTTGTTTGATGACATTGAGAAAAAACTCCTCTGAGGAAATAAAAGCACGATCTGCTCTCCTCTCAAAGCAGATCGTGTTTTTATAAGTTATGCCTGATTCGCCTCAATGCGCTATGATAGAAGTAATCATTTTCCGGAGGCGGTCTCCGTGAAATCATTGAATATTAATCTTGGCGATAAAAGATTAAAGTGGATGCGATTGTTATACCACCGTGAATTCGATGCTGCTTAGTTCACTGATACAGACTGTGATGTTTGGCTGTTTGGCTGTCTTATTAGAATTGGACCAACTTCATTGCCTATATTTTAATTAGCTTCAGACGTCCCACTGCGTGCAGATTGTCCGATTTGGTTAAATTCATGTCGCAGTACATCGGTATCATAATAGGAAACGCACAATAAGAAAAGCAACTCACTTCATTATTTTAACTGATGAGTTGCTCTTTTAGTAACCTCAATATCAATTTGGTTTTCTTTTAAATGATGCTTCTGTCTTTAAAAACTTCTTTTGCTACGGCCACTGCGTTTAACACCCTGGGAAAACCTACGTATGGAATACACTGGATAAACACCTCAGCGACCTCTTTCGGAGCCACACCCACATTCAATGCTCCATTAATATGCACACGCAGTTGATTTTCCGTTCCGCCTAATGAAACCAGACTGCTAAGTGTGATGCATTCACGCTGTTTTAGATCTAAAACCGGTCGGGTATAAATATCGCCAAAGGCAAATTCGATAATAAATTTCC
This sequence comes from Sporolactobacillus pectinivorans, assembly GCF_002802965.1. Classification (NCBI taxonomy): domain Bacteria; kingdom Bacillati; phylum Bacillota; class Bacilli; order Caryophanales; family Sporolactobacillaceae; genus Sporolactobacillus; species Sporolactobacillus pectinivorans. The sequence goes on from NZ_NXGA01000001.1 coordinate 3,511,407, forward strand.
CCAGATCCGGTGCAATATCTTTCAATGACTGTACAACCTTGTTCCCTTGTTCACCATCTACTTCCGACAATTTTTCAAAACCTGTTTCGTAACGACTTTTTCCCAAATCTTTCATCTCCCTTTTTTGGTACAATGAAAGTGTAGATGCTAGAGTGTACTCGATGTCAAATAAACGCCGGGAGTTGTTTTCATGTCGTATTCTATCGGGGACTTTTCTAATATAACTGGGTTGAGTATTTACACGCTTCGATACTATGAAGAAGAAAAGTTAATCTTTCCAGCGAGAGATGAAAATAACAGACGGAGGTATACAGACAAAGACAAGATCTGGATTGACTTTATTTTAAGGCTTAAAGAAACAGCCATGCCCATTCGGGAAATAAAGAAATATGCAAAGTTGAGGTATGCAGGCGATTCGACTTTGCGGGAAAGGTTGAAAATGCTTCAATCTCATCGCTTGTTGATGCTTGAAGAAAAAAAGAAGCTTGAAGATAATGTGGAGCATTTGGATGAAAAGATTAAAACGTATGAAAAAGCAATTTTTGTTTATGAAAAAGAAGAATGATTTTAATTGAGAAAACCTAACCTCCTTGTCGGACGCGCTGCCATCATAATTGCCATTCATCTGAATTATAGTTAAGTTTGTAGAGAAGAAATAAATGTAAGGTTAAAAACATTGAATCCAGCCGCTTCCTTTGAGGCAGGAATTAACTGATCTCCGGTTTTATTTTGATCTGAAGGCCATTATTGCCTGCTAGCCAAATCAAACATGATCTGTCTGGCTGCTTTATAATTGATATAACGATTTTACCGGAGGCGTGGTTCATGAAATCATTCGATATTATCCTCGGTGACATTACAACAGTTAAAGCAGACGCGATCGTCAATGCCGCAAATACGACGCTGCTCGGCGGAGGTGGTGTCGACGGAGCCATTCACCGCGCGGCAGGGCCGGAACTTCTGACAGAATGCTGGACATTGCACGGGTGCGCGACCGGAGAGGCGAAAATCACCAAGGGCTACCGCCTGCCCGCCAAGTATGTCATCCATACCCCCGGCCCGATCTGGCAGGGCGGCGGTCATCATGAGGCTGATTTGTTGAGAAACAGCTACGTGAATAGTCTGAAGCTGGCAGAGGAACATGGCTGCCGGACTGTCGCGTTTCCTTCAATCAGCACAGGTGTTTACCATTTTCCTTTAGACAAGGCATCTGTAATTGCCGTTCAGGCGATTCATGATTTTTTGGCACACTCTGCTCATGTCGAACAGGTACAGATGATCTGTTTTGATGAAGTGACCAAGGCGGCTTATGAAGAAGCATAAGAAAAATGATATAGAGTTTATGGATGTGCCTCTTAGATTTCATCAGCTATAATCCATAGATGAGAAAGAAGGGCGGACTTTCATTGTATATAGAAGTAGTCGATCATAGTGATGAGTGGGAGCAGCAATATATTAATGAATCGAATCAGATCATGGTGATTTTAAGAAATGAGTTAATCAATATTTTTCACATCGGGAGCACTTCTGTACCCGGTTTAAAGGCTAAACCGATTATTGATATGATGCCTGTCTTTTAAATAACTGGGGCAGGATAACAAAATTTTTCAACGATCCAATGTGCGGCATCCAACAGGGTGTTGGTCGGCCTGGCGGGCCCGCCGTATTGCTTCATTAGCTGTATTCAGAGAGAATTTACCTTGTTCGATCAAATTTTTACGCTCTCGGTTCAATTCTAACTCGATTTGGTTCAAATTCTTCTTAATTCGGTTCAGTTTTCGTTCATCTCAAACGCAGCTTCAAAATTGAAAAGCCATTACAGGGTTGTGAATATGTTAAGTGTTTAGAGCTCAAGACTTAGATGCTGTAATCTTTTCCATGTAGCTCCGCTTCCTCTCAATCAACCGAATGATTGCCTGTCTTTCTGATATGGATAACCGTTCGACTAAACGCGCCGCGGCTACCGGCGCTTCCCATTGTTGAATGTCTGTTATGGAACAGTCTGTTAATTGGATATAGCGTTTCATGTAGGCATGCCGTATCTGGCTTCGCATAAATTTCATCAATACCTTTAAAATGGCTGGGATGTCCGCTGGTAATTCAGCTAAATTCAAAAGCAATGCTGTCCTGGCAACATCGGCGCAGGAGCTTCCTTTGGTAGCAGTCATCCAGTCAATAATGAATACTTTGTCTTTCGATAGAATGATATTATCAGGATGAAAATCTCCATGACACAGGACCGATTCACTTGGAAGCTCACGGAGAAAGTCAAGCAATAGACCCTTAATGTCATCATCCAGCAAATCTGTGTGCAGAATGCGCTGACTTAAATCGTCTTTAATCAGTGGCAAATCACAATCCGTTTTTCTATGTATCTGCAGATGAAGCTCCGCCATCATCCGGCCGATTCTGCGTACCTTCCAAGGATTTCGAACGACTCTTTGCAGAAGAGGTTCCCCCACAATTCTTTCATAAATAATACCTTTACGCCCTTCATGCTCCATCAAATCATAAACTTTTGCAACGGGAAAACCTTCTTGACAAAGCGTTCTGTTAATCTGCCATTCATGTTCTGCCCACTGCAGAGGGATGGTTTTATAAAATAATTTCACAACTCTGTTGTCACCGATATCAAAGATTTCCGCTGTCTTTCCCTGCCCGATTTTATTATCTAATAACATGGTTTGCACGGCTGTATCCCCTTTTTAACTTGATATCGGCACAGCTTATTCTTTCTAAATCTATAGATTTCGTTTGCCGCTTGTAAGTGCACGCATTATGCCGGACATCAAATTTGTTTGCAGTATACCTCTATGTCATTTCCTTCACTGTCTTTAAATTCTAAGACCAGACTGTTTCCGATTTTGGTCAGCGGGAAAACGATTGGCGCTCCCAGTTCATGAATTCGTTTAACAAGCAAGTCCATATCATTCACTTGAAAACTTGGCAAACAGTTATTTCCCCAAACGTGTTTTTCATGAACCCCTGTATTATAAAAGAGACATAGCCTATTATGTTCAAAATTGAATGTGCTGAAAATCTTGTCTTTTTCACTGACTTCCTGATCTAGAAACTTTTCGTAAAAATGTATGGCTCTGTCCATGTCTTTTACACATATGTACATTGAATTTAAATTTAACTCTAGTGCCACAGAGATCCGGCCTCCTTGTGCCATTGTTCAATTTCTTCCAGTAGGATGTTACCTTGCTTCAAACAAACCTGTCGCTTTGGTGATGTGAATCCACCCACCCTGCTTCTCTTTTTCTTCCTCAAGGTATTGAATAAAATCTTCGAGCTTCGCGCCGGTCATGATTTTCTTTATTTCCGTACCTGAGGACAAAATATAATCGGCAATCGCATGCATATCATCAATTCGCAGTCCTCCGGGGAATGCTTTTAACTGTACATAACGAAAATAAGGTGCCAGCTGTTCTGCACCATTTTCGAGGCCGAACGCCGCTGCCTGAACATTCGTCAGGACATCACCAAGAGCCGGATCAAAACCTTTCAACAATATATTGAGTTCCATCATATGTTTTTCTCCAATGGTTGACGCGTAAAAAACACCTTGCGGTTTCAATACCCTGCGGACTTCCTGGATAGCCCGCTGCCTGTCCGGAACATGATAAAGCATATGATTGACGATGACAACGTCAAACTGATTATCTTCATAGGGTATATTCTGAATATCAATTTTTCTGTAACTGATGTTTGGCGCCTCGCCCATAGTCTGCTGCGTATCCGCCAGCATGCCTGAAGAAAAGTCCGATAATGTGATCATCCAGCTATCAGGTACACAGTCCCTGTTTTTTTTCCAAAACGTACCGTCCCCGCATCCCAGTTCAAGAATTCTGCTGCCCATTTCGATTTGGTACTGCTCAAAAAGCCATTCATGCCAGTCTCTTTTATTCGTGCTGTACTGTTGATGCATTCTGATCCGAATATTCAGGTTCGATGCATCCTGATATTGCTTCTTAACATCTTCCATGATATGACATCCTCTCAACTTTTATAAAAATATGACGGATGATTTAAACCTGTTGGTTCGTAAAACACATCATGTGAATAGGTAAAACCTAACTTCTGCAATACATTTCTGGAAGCTGTGTTGTCCGGATGATGGCCCGCAAACAGATTATCCGCTTCCAGTGTATCAAAAGCATAACGAATCACTGCACCGGCAGCTTCCGTTGCATAGCCTTTGCCCCAGTACCTGCTTTTCAGATGGTAGCCAATTTCATAAATTTTACTTTCAGAGTCATAGGGATGCAGGCCGCAGCACCCGATATGTTCTCCTGAATGGAGTTCGAACACCGGCCAGTATTGCACGCGATACTGTTCATCCGTAGTAATCTCCTGGATCAAACGATTTTTAATCTGTTCTTTGGAAAACCGGCCGTTTGCAGAAATAAATTTTGTCACAGTTGGTTCTCCCCAAAGAGAACCTGCCAGATCCGTGTCCTGATTCTGCCAATGCGAAAATCCGAGACGCTCAGTTTTTAAAAAATAATTTCTCATTTTAGCCAACTTCTTTCTCGCCAAGTACCTTCCGTGTCCGGTATTAGGAACCATCTATGCCGTCACAACATGTTTTCAGAATACCATAAAAAACCGGGAAAAACGCTGAAATGCAAAAAAGCAATAGTCTGACCCTGCATGCATTCGGGGACACGCCGGTCTTCGAGTCCGATTTAAAGATTGCCCAGATCTTCGCCAGCTGGTTTTTCGTATCCGTATTAATCAATAGCGGTCTGAAACAAGTCACATGCGTAATCCAAAAGGAAGATGGAAAACAGCCTGTTAAAAGCAAAAAACGGGATCCCGCCATCTCATAGTAAAGCGGATTCCCGTTTTTTGCTCTGTGGAAACGCGATTAGTTACGCGCACTGCTTTTCAAACTCTTTTTCACATCGTCAATAAGCTCGTTTACTTTTTCTTCCTTTGTTGCCCACGAAGTGACCAAGCGAATGGAAGAGTGGTCCTCATCCGCCTTCGCCCAAATAAAAAATGCGTATTTTTGTTGAAGTTCAGCGATTAGTGAATTGGGCAGGATCGGAAAAATCTGATTGGAGGTTGAGTGGGTTAGAAAACCGAATCCAGCTTCGCCGATGCCTTCTCTCAGCTTGTCCGCCATCCGATTGGCATGTGAGGCAAGGTCAAAATACAGATTATCCCGGAACAGTTCGAGAAACTGGATGCCGAGCAGTCTTCCTTTGGCAAGCATGGCGCCTTTTTGCTTCATGGCATAGCGAAAATCTTCTTTCAGCGACTGCCGGCTGATAACAAGTGCTTCACCGATCAGTGCGCCATTTTTTGTGCCACCGATATAAAACGCGTCTGTCAGCTGCGGAAGGTCCTCCAGTTTCAGATCATTTCCTTTAGCAGTAAGCGCCGAACCGAGCCGGGCTCCATCCAGATACAGGATCAGGTGATGTTCGCCGCAGAATGTTTTCAGATCTTCCAGTTCTTTTTTTGTATAATTGGCACCGACTTCCGTCGTGTCAGATATGTAGACAAGCTTGGGTTTGACCATGTGCTCGTCCTCATGGATGTCAAGTACCTTCTGAATCGCTTCCGGAGTCAGCTTTCCATCCTGGTCGGATTCAGCGACAACCACTTTGTGGCCGGTAGCTTCGATGGCGCCGGTTTCGTGCACATTGATGTGACCGGTTTTCGCTGCGACCGCGGCTTCATGCGGCCTTAGAAACGTAGCGATAGCTGTCATATTAACCTGCGTCCCGCCAGACAGAAAATGAACGTCAACATCAGTCCGCCCAATCTTTTTTTTCAGCAAATCCGCGGCTTTTAATGAATATTGGTCTTCCCCATATCCTTCTTCCTGCTCCAGGTTTGTCTCCATCAACGCCTCCAGAATTCTCGGATGCGTGCCTTCACTGTAATCATTCTTAAAGCTGTACATTCTCTTCCCCCATCTCAGCTGTTTTACCCTACCCCTTCATTTTAAAACAAAAGATTAAAAGATGTTCGGAAATTCCGGAAAAGTTGTGCCAGGCAGCGTGCAAGTACTGCGCGATTCAGATCGTTTTATCATCCTGGCCAAGTGTCGCTCCGGCCCGGTTTGTGCCAGTCCGCGCATTTTTTCAGGCGAGTTCGAAGTTCATTCCGTTCGGTTCCCGCAGCGAGGAGCGATCAATCAGCCGCCATAATAAAATCCGGTTTCTTTCATAGTCAGCGGGTCGCCTTCACGATGCACGCCGGCGTTGATCACTTCGCCGATGTAGATGAAGTGGTCGCCTTTTTCCACTTTTTCAACGACTTTGCATTCAAAAAAACTGATGGCATCCTCAAAAACAGGACAGCCGGTTTCCCCGTTTTCAAATGCGTACCCGGCAAGCGTATTTCCCTCCGGTTCCAGCGCACGGAAAAACGCGGTAACCATGTCCTTCTGGCCGGATTCAAGAACATTGACGCTGAACACGCCGCTGGCAGCGATCTGCTGCTGGGAACGCGTGCCTGCCTTAGCCGCGAGTGCAACCATCGGCGGTTCAAATGACGTTTGGGTGAGCCAGTTCCCGGCAAAGGCGTTCACGCCACTATCATCCTTGGTTCCAACGAGATACAAGCCATACGTAATGCCGCGCAGAGCTATCTTTTTTTCTTTAGCATCCATTTCTGATTCCTCTTTCCCATAATTAGTCGTTCACATATTTGCCACAAAATTATTATAGAGCATTTTTTCAGAGGAAATCCAGTCTGGAACGTCTGCACATTCATTCCGGCATTTCATCTGCCAGAAGAACGAGCTTGGTCAGCGTTTTCCAGTTGCGTACCGTTGAAGGAGCTCCAAGCTTCTGGATATTGGCCGAGAGCCTGGCATTCCGGATACTGTGATGAAATAAGAGATAGACATCGCGGCCAACAATCTGATATTGATCATCTCCCATGTCCAAAGCTTTGAGAGCATCCGCTTTCTCCGCCGATGGCTTGTCCGACATCACGGAAACATAAAGGCTCTCGCCTATAGAAGTCGTTTCTGCCGCCTCAACTTCGTCTTTTGAAAACGGACAGTTGCGGCTTATAGCCTTAAGTTCATCGGCCGTCCTCAGAATAACCGGGACAGGAAATCCAAAATCTTTTTCAATCTTCTTCTCGATAAGATCATTCAGCTTGGGTTCTGTTTCTGATGACTGAAAGAGAACATTTCCGCTCTGAATATAGGTCCGTACATGTTCAAGGCCTGATTCAGTCAGCGATTCCCTTAAATCAGCCATTTTGATTTTGTTCTTCCCGCCCACGTTGATTCCCCGCAGCAGAGCGATGTAAATGTTCATCCGTAATCCCCTTCTCTCATTCATCTATTAAAAATATACTCGTTTATAGACTGACTTCCACTATCTTTTCCAATTTCTTCATGAGTTCACCATTAAACGCTGAGTGATCAATCTTGCATTTGCTGATGCTGACAACTTTCATAGCCCTGATTTTCAAACCGGCTTCCGGCCTTCTGATAAACTTTCAGGGCTCCTCTTTCTTCAATAGATCACGAACCATTCGAACTGCAGCGGATTTTTCTGATTTCAGATTTACTTTTCTTGGTTTCAGCGGTCATAGCTGTCTGAATGCGTATACTTCTGATAGACATCCACCCGGGTTTGAGAAACTCCTCCCTTTTCTACAAGCGGACACCGTCTAAAGACGGTGGATCTAAATCCCGCTTTTGGAAATTGAACACCCTCTTTAAGGAAACATCCCGGATATTTTTATCCGAGATGTTTATTAAGATGCCTTCCATTTTTTAATCATTCTTTAAGAATTGTCCCCTAAAATAAAATTCAGTGAACCCAGGTGGGCTTGAAAGGAGAAACAAAAGTCATGCAACGTATCAATCGGATCAATTTTTGGTTAGGCGTCATTGTATCAATCGGCTTACTCATTGAATCGGCAACAGGTATTTATATGTATGTTCAGGCAGGCCAGCAGCAAAGGTCTCTCGCACAGAATATGCCAAACGGCTTTTCAGGCGTTAACAATACTTCAGGGGGCAGCAGCCAATCCCAGTTTGGCGGCAACGGCAATTTTCAAGGCGGCGGACAGCGCTTCAGGCAGTTTGGAAGTATGAGAAGAACCCGAAACTTTCAAACCACCATATACGGCCTGATCGCTAACATCGTAGCCCTGATTCTGGCCGTTGCCGGGCTAATAGCGGCTGCCATTGCCGGCAGGACAAATGCAGAAAGGAAAAAAGAGCTGGCCACACAGGAGTAATCAGGCAGTTTATCATCACGTTCTTTAACTTAACCGTAAAAAAAACGATTGTTTTTGTTTTGTATGAGAAGCTATACTATTTTTTTTAATAGTAAAGGAGCCGGAGTAAAAATATTTTCACTCCGGCTCCTTTAAGTTCGTTTTTATTCGACACAGTTGGAATAAAAAATTTGGGGTGATATTGCCCATCGAATACGGATATCTAAGTCGTTATTTTTTTAATTCCCAGTAGCAACGCTTTGGAGAAACTATCTTTTCCTCTTTTTTCAGCTTGGTCATGATTTTATTAACTTCTTTTTTATCGATGCCCGTTGCTTCCGCCACTTTGCCTGCATTAGCCGGTTCATCAGCCTTGGTGAAAAAATCAAGAACTGCGTCATAGCTTGCCATGTGTATCCTCTCCCTCTTTAATTTTCACGGTACTTTTTTCTCACATTTATTATACAAAATCACTGTCCACTTTCAAGCCGTCATATGTTAGCACTTGTACTGAATATCATGTAAGATGGCTTTGAGTCCTTTGTTCGATTGATCGGCAAACACTTGAATGATCGTTATAGCAAAGCGCTTGTTAATGAGTGGTGGACAGGTGGCGGAATAAATGAACGTAAAAATGCTGGAAAAAGAAAAAATCAAAGATTTTGTGAACTATTGTATGAAGCACCGTAGCGACGTGGACAACTCGTATCTATACGATGAAGATCTTGAAAAATTTGTGCCGGGTGACGAGAACCCGACCTGCATTCTCACGGATGGGGCGGGAAATATCAGAGGAGCGGCCTCATTGATCATGGATGACTATCACCGGGCGGGAAAGAAAATCCGTTTCAGAATATTCCATACTGAAACCAGTGACGCAGCAGATTACCGGGCCCTGCTGCAGATCGCTGCGAAACACGCTCAGGGCATGGACAATCTTTTTGTCTTTGTCCCATTGGTGAATCAAGAGATGCTGAGTATTGTGGAAAAACTGGATTTGAAAATCTGGCGTTATTCCTTCTTACTCGTCAAAGAGAATATATCAGAATATCCACTGAGTCTTCCCGAGGGTTACACGATCCGGCCGATGATCCCGGGGAAAGATGAATCCATCTGGTGCGCGGTGCGCAACGAAGCTTTTGCACATTTGCCGGGCAGTGAGACACCGATGACGGAGGAAATGATCCATGAAAGAACGCTTGCTTCCGACTATCTGGAAAACGGAGCCTTAATCCTTTATGACGGAGATCAACCGGTTGGCATCGTGCAGGGGCTGGATGACGAGTATGACAACGTGCCGATCATGTGCATTGGGCCACTGGCTATTATCCCTGAGTATCAGGGACGCGGGCTCGGCCGCATGATGCTCAGAGCTTCGATCAACTACGCGAAACAGCACGGCTATACCCGGACTGTTCTCTGCGTCAACGGTGAAAATGAACGGGCAAAAATGCTCTATAAACATGAAGGTTTTAAGGAAGTTGAGGAAGTCGCCGCGTATACGTATGATCTGAAATAGCGATTCGGGCAAAGGGGACTGGCGGGTAAAAACTGTGGCAGAAATTTTCAGAAGCTGCCGAATAGAGCGAAAAACTCTTTCCATCAAGAGAAACATGATAGCGATATCAGGTAATCATTCTTGAACCGGACAACGCATTTGAACAAGAATGGTATGAAGACCATGAATCTTTCGGCAGCCAAAACTGATGATTAAAGAAATGATTCGGAAGTCAGCGTTGCTTTTTGGTTTTAAGTGATTGATCATCACCTGATCGGTCGTTGTAACAAATAATGTTCACTTCCGAAACAACCTATGATGAACGTAAATATTACAAATTTCTGCTTTTTCTTCGATTTTGTAGTATTTTATAAGAGGCCGGAAATTAATGAATAGAAGGATGTTCATCATGAAAGAAGCGGCTGATTTCTGTCCGCCTGCAAATTTACACTTAGGATGATTTATGATGAAGCGTAAAACAGAGTTTGTCCTGTCGTTAATCGGGAATATTTTAGCGTCAATAATATGGTTCGTTATGCTCCTGCTCATGATCGTCGTGTGCCTCATTCCGGCACCGGATACCTATGGAAGTCATTTGATTCCAGTATTCCTGATCACTGTAAATATGATCACTGCTGCCGCTCTCGTTTTCACCTGGATCGGAGCATTCATGCTAAGCGGCAACCAGCTGTGGTGGGCAATCTATACAATTATGATTGGTGGCGTATTTATCTTTTCCCCCTATGTTGTACCGGGCATTCTTTTCATTATCGGAGGCTCGATTTCCGTTGCCCACTATCAGCCCGGGGATGGACGCCCTTCTTGATCAGGGGATTTTCGTTAAATCAGCCTCGTAGATTCAAGAGAGGCGTCCGTTACTTTTGTAGATCGTTCTTAGTGTTCATCAATTCTTTGATCCGTATTTTCCCATATTCTCCTCCGCCCTGAATTTCACGATTTTACTGATTAAATCCAAAGGAACAGGCTCTTCAAAAGGAAATCTCACGGTCCCTTTAGACGTTTCATAAGCGGACAGTTCTTTTTCAAAAGCTGCAATCCCGCTCGCGCCCGGATAAAATCCGATGTGCTTTTTAAACGCAGCAAAATGCACCAGATTTCTGCCATTCAAAGTGAAGGTAGGCATCTGATAACTTACCTTTTCTTTCGCACCAGGTACGATCTGTTGAATGAAGGCTCGCAAACTTTTCAATTTCTCCTGCACGTCTGCCGGGAAAGCAGCGATGTACGCGTCGATTGTGTCAGGATTTTTCTTTTTTTCCATAAAACTCACCTCCGCGGGTATGTGTTCATTCTAGTAAGACTGATTCAAATAATGTGTACGTAGACAGACAAAATAAGTCAGGATTGAGCTAATGGCTGTATGTTAATGTTATTTACGAAACGATCTACTAGTGCTTCATTAATGCGACTGTGTAAGGAAATAATTCCGCTGTCATGATTCCCTCCGCAACAGCCGGATTGGTCCGCATCAGTTCCAGCGCTTCTTTATCTGAATCAGCCTCCAGAATGACGATGCCAAAGGTTTTTTCATCAATCCCCAAGGTTTTGCCGGCTAAAATGAGCTTCCCCTCATCCTGCAGCTTCTGCAAACGTGCGAAATGCCTGTCTGCTATATCTTCTTCCCTTTTTGTCCAGTTTGACTCATCCAGTAACAATGGAATTAATCGCAAAACGTAGATAAACTGTTTCTTGTCGCCGGTCATTTGGTTTACCTCTGGAGTCTATAGTTTAATCGATCAAAAAAACGGTCTCTTATATATGGTTAAAGAACCCTATGTATGCCAAAACAATTAATCGCTCAGAAAGATGCTGCGCCGGTTTTCATTCACTGAATCACTCATCAAATGGATTAGTCCCTCCTCAATTGCGGACAGAAGGGCGATCAGACCGACAAACCAGAAAAAGGAGATACTTTTTGAAATTATAAAAACAATGGGTGCCAGGAAGATCAGGATTCCAGTGAGCTTGTTACCCCATGTATGCAGACTGACAAAGGTATGGAATTTGGCTGCCGCGATGAGGATGCTGATAATCCTCACCCCGGCAATGATAGCAATCAGGGGAATACCTGGTGCAAGCAAATCTCCCACCCAATAAAAGATCAGCATGACGATGATCCCGTACATTAACAGATCAGCAAAGGAATCGAGTCTCGCTCCAAAAGGGGTTTGGGCATGTGTCCTGCGGGCAATCAAACCGTCAAGCACGTCACTCAGCACCGCAGCCGTATACAGCACCGCAAAAATCCACGGATTTTTATAAAAGAAAAGCATCGAGATCACAAATATCATTCTGCTGATTGTGAGCATATTGGGAATGTGCTTCATGGTTTCCTCTTTTTACGATGATATGAGACCAGCTAATTCTGTTTCTTGTTTTTCTTTGATAGAGAATTTTTCTCTTTTTTTAACTTAGGAGGAAGGCTTTTTACATATGAATAGGAAATGTCCAGCCATTTATGGGTAAATGTGTAACCGGCCAGTTTACTTTCCGGGACCTCAACGTATTCTTTCATAAATCGGCCCGGCGCAGGCTCAAAGGACCTGATTTCATCACTTTCGGCCTGAATCGCGGTGCAGTCTTTTTCCGATAATCTAAGGAAGACGATCTTGCCTTTCACACCAGTCCACATGTTGCCATTCACAAAAAAGACGGCAGCCCCAAACATCATCTTCTTTTTACATGCGTAGCCCGCAACGAGCGTCTCCAAGTATTCGCCTAAATTCTGATCCGCTTTCTCCCAGTCCATATGCATGATCTCCTTTCCAAAAAACGTCAGCCTTTTATAGCGCCTATTTAAGCTGTCTGTTCACACGCTCAATGTCAAAATCACTATACCCTTGCATGCTGCCCCATTTGATCATACCTCATGCTCCGGATGTTGGGAATCAGAAATTGCTGTTAAAAATTCATCATAACCGTATCGGCCGCCGAAATCGTAGATGTATTTAATTCTCGAATATTACTTGCTCTCACTTTCCAGATTTCCAAACAAAATCCTCATACCATCACGTTTTCCATAAAAAATGTGCAAGATATAAAGCCTGTTCTGTCCATACCGATAAAAACAAACAAATAACAGCAATATGTGTGCCCACAATCCTTATCTTCCCACACTTCTTTAGATCACAGCAATTGCCCCCAATTCCGCTTGCCGTACAAAATCCTGACTACAATAACTGTTAACTCCTCTTCGTCAATAAGACAAAACACGACGTAACGGCCAGCCGGTGACTGACAAATTCCCCGGGAGAAAGGTATTGATCCGCCACGAACGCGTAACGCTCCGGCATCTCAGATAACTCCATCACGGTTTCTTTGATTTTACCAACCAGCTTCCGAGCAGTCTTCGGTTCCCTCAATTCTTTTGCGATATACTCTGAAATCTCATGTAAATCATTCACCGCAAGCTTAGTCATCAACAATTTGTATGAACTCATTCAGTCAATTCATCTTGCAGCTGCAGATGAGATGCGCCGGTCAAAACTGTTTCCCCTTTTTATGACACTATTGTGCATCTTTTTCCGTATACTGATGTGTTCACTATTCTCAGTTGTATTAACGGAAACAAATTAAATATATACTACGAGTAAAAACCGGGGGTGTCCTTGCTTTTTTTATCTATAAATGTTATAAACAAAAACTGAATGTTTTATTTGGGAGTGAAAGTTTTGGCGTTGCAGATACCGAATAATGTAAATTTATTTGATGAAATGGTGAAACAGGCTAAGTTGCATCCTAAAAAAGTGATTATTGAGGATGTAAATAGCTCGTTAACCTATAATCGGTTTTTAATTGCTGTCAATATCATGAGTAAAAAGATTCATGAAGCCGTCAAAAACGAGGAAAAGGTGGGTCTTTTTTTACCGAATGTGGTGGCGCATGTCATCGCACTGTTCTCGCTGTTTAAGAATGAACAGCAGCCGTGCATTTTAAATTTTACGATGGGAACGCAGAACATTATCGACTGTATCGAGACGGCTTCCTTGAAAACGGTGATTACATCGAGAGAATTCGTGAAGGTAGCCGATCTCGGTTATACCATCGAAGAGATGGAGAAGCAGGTTAAAATCGTTTATCTTGAGGATTTGCGGGACGGAATATCTGCCCTTCACAAAATATCCGGATTGATCGAATCGCGGGTATCGCGTTTTAAAAAAAGAGATTCATCAGAAGTGATCTTGTTCACATCCGGAACAGAATCCAAACCAAAGGGCGTTATTCTAACCCATCGGAACATTTACGCCGATATTCAGCAAGTATTTGCCCATATCGAAATCTGGGATACTGATCGGATTTTCAATCCGCTGCCACTCTTTCATTCGTTCGGTATGACGGTGGGTGCCATACTTCCGCTTGTCGGAAATGTGAAAGTATTCTTGTATCCTTCTCCGCTTCATTATAAAGAAATTCCAAAAGTGATTGAAAAAGATAAGAGCACACTTTTTGTTGCGACAAACACTTTCTTTGAGAATTACGCTAAATTTGCCACGAAAGAACAGCTCCAAACGTTAAGAATTGTCGTGGCTGGCGGAGAAAAGCTGCAGAAAGACGTTATGGAACTCTACCGGGATAAGTTTGGAATTACGATTCTTCAAGGTTACGGGGCAACGGAGACGTCGCCGATCATCTCGCTCAATACGCACGAGCATTATAAAGAGGGAACGGTGGGCAGACTGATCCCATTAATGGAAGCAAAGATTGCCAGGGTGGAAGGCGTTCAGGAAGGCGGAAATCTTCTGCTCAAAGGGCCGAACGTCATGAAGGGTTACTTAATTCACGGAAAAGGGTTTGTGCCCTGCGGGGAATGGTACAATACCGGCGATATCGCGGAAATCGATAAGGACGGATATATCCGGATCATTGGCCGTCTCAAACGGTTTGCGAAAATTGCCGGCGAAATGATCTCACTGAATAAAGTTGAGGAATTAGCACTCGAGTGCTTTGGCGAGTCCGTTTTTTACGTTGTGAGTATACCAGATACGCGAAAAGGCGAACAGATCATCATGTTTACAACAAAGTCCAAGGTTTCATCGAGAGACTTCAAAAAGTTTATCAAGAGCAAGAAAATGTCATTACTCTATATGCCCTCGGACATTAAATACGTGGAAGAAGTCCCGCTGTTAGGCAGCGGGAAACCGAATTACTGGGCATTGGAAAACCTGGCAAAGAACAACTGAATTTTTATGATTGTCCATCTGCTCATCCGTGAAAGTCCTGAACTTTCGGCGGATGGGCATTTTGTTATTCTTTTGAGTAAACGAATCAACTTATTTTATTTAATAGACGTTGTTCAAAAAGTCATCGAATGATCAGCGGCGAATCTCCCTACCCGCTTGTTTCTCAGGTCCTCGGAACTTCGTCGCCTTTTTGAACAGACTTTAATAGGGTTCATTTTTAGTAATATGATCCAGTTGTTTTTGTATGCGTTCTAAATTCAACCGATCTTCACTCTGGTGTGCGCCCATCTGTTTTCGCATGTCGAACAGTAATTCGATCAGGCTTTTGTGATAGGGTATAAATACTTGACTGTCAATCATCGAGAAAATGTCGCTTTTTGAGGTCCATCTGACTTGCTGTACTTCTTTGTATTGCAGCTTCAATCCGCTGGTATCCATATCGCCTTCCACAAGATAAAAGTCATCAAAGCCGTTTTCAAAGTTCACGGTCAGCGACGGGCGGATATTGGCCAGATCAATCTTATATCCGAGCTCTTCAAAAGCTTCCCGTTCAGCCGCGGAACAGCTCGTCTCACCGGATACGGCGCTCCCTCCGACAGTAACATCCCACATGCCCGACCATCCGCTTTTAAACGGCTGTCTCTGCTGAATCAGCAGGTCGCCGGCCGCATTAAAAATACATATGTGAACGACCAAATGATATGCCCCGTGCTCGAACGCGTCGCCCCGACGCATTGTTTTGTGGACTAAAGCTCTGTCTCGATCATAAATGTCCCAAATTTCCATCATTGGTAACCTCCCGAAATGATCATCGCCCGTCTCCTTTTTTTCAGCAAAGCAGAGCGCTGCTTCTTTAATGCCTCTAAAATTTACTTCTTTTAAAATTCAGTCAAAATTGAATATCAATGACAAATCATTTATAGTGTAAAATGGATGGGATTCAAATCACTTATGTGATGTCAGCCGTCATTTTTCGTATGTCCTGTATGGATCAACGGTTCGTGCCATATAAGCTGCCACAGGGTTTACATCGAAACAGATAAGACAATTGAGCCAGTGTGACCATTTCTCCGAAATAATACCTGCCCTGTTCCTGCTTAAGCAATTGTATGAACTTAATTGATGAACTTGGCATCCGAGCCCACTTCCACGATCTGCACTGTTCTATGGTCACTCTTGTCATTCATGAATCCACTGTCTCTGTTGTATAGGTACAGTTGTACGAAATGCATTGAATTTTATATCGTCCCGTGGCTCATTTGTTGCCCTTCATTTTTTTATTTTGAAAAAGAAAAGAGTGACAGGCATTTTGAAACTCATTGCATTGATTAATAACTTATTTGTTTTTTTGATCATCTCTATTATAAACACGATGATATCGATAAAGCTTCCCATATCCATATTCCATTATGACAGTTGGCTTTTCAGAGTGAGGAGTTGGGAAAAAAACGGACAAATTTATCAGTGGTATTTTGGTGTGAAAAAGTGGAAGAATCAATTACCGGAGCTCAGCAATTTTTTATCCTTCCTTTTTTCAAAAAAACAAATGATGCAATACAGCCCGGATTATTTAGTCAGATTTGCTTTGGAAACCTGCCGCGCTGAACTTGTCCACTGGTGCATTATTTTCAGCTCGCTGATTTTTTCAGTATGGAGCAGTATTGGCATGTCGATTCTCATGATTTTCATAGCTGCAGTATTAAATCTCCCATACATTGTGATACAGCGCTATAACCGGCCACGAATTTTGAACCTACTTGCCAATAAAAAGACAAATATAGAAAGAAAAGTCATCAATGATTTGGAAACACTCCATAGGGATATATAAAGGAGATTTTTTGCTGTGAATCGAATCCTGTTTCTTTCATCGGAACATACAGGCAGTGGGCATAAGAGCATTACAGAAGCGCTGGGCAAACAGCTCTTATTACTTTCTCCGGATATACAGTTTTCCGTTATTGATGGTTTTGATCTTGGCAGCTGGCTTCTCCGGTCTTCCAGCCGCAGTTATGACTCTTTTGCTGTAAAATTTCCTGCACTATGGGGATTCGTCTATCGACTTAGCAACCTTTTTAAGGGGCTTGTCAATTGGATTGTAGCACAAAACATCAGGAAATCTTTATTAAAACAAATCGATGCCTTTCGTCCGGATTTGATCGTATCCGTCCATAATCTTTTCGTCGGCTCTATTATAAACGTATTAGACCGTGCAGATCTGGACATCCCGGTCATCTCATTGATTGCGGATCTGGACAATGTCACTGACCTCTGGGCAGATAAGCGGGCAAAGTATATCGTTTGTCCGTCAGCCGAGACAAAACAAATCATGTTGCATGCGGGCGTTACAAACGATAAATTGTTTTTGACCGGTTTCCCAGTGCGGCGTGAATTCTGTGATTTAAATCTTCCTGAGCCTCTCCATTGGCGTGATGAAAACAAAAAATATACCTCCATCCTTTTGATGAGCGGAAGCCAGGGATCAACTCAGATTCTGAAGATAGCGCAAACACTATTAAACGATGAAATGATCCGCATAACGATTATTGCCGGTCATAACACGTCTTTAAAAAAATTTTTGGAGAAGTCTTTATCACCTTATGTCGGAAAAAAGGTCTCAATTTACGGATTCATCAGGGAAGTGGAAAAACGTATGATGGACGCAGATCTTTTGATCACGAGGGCGAGTCCCAATGTATTGATGGAGGCGATTAACCTGTGCAAACCTGTCATCATTACCGGCGCATTGAGAGGACAGGAAGCAAAGAACCCTCAGTTTGTATTAAAACACAAGTTGGGCCTTTATTGCAGAGACATCAGCAGCCTTCCGGACATAATTTCGACTTTATTAGTTAATAATGGTGAAAAATTAATACAAATCTCTAAAAGTCAATATATGTTCAGAAAGCCGGAGTCTGCACGTGTGATCGCTCAATTGCTCATTCAAACGGCTAAAGAAACACATATATCTCAAGACGAGCCCATAGTGTGAAAATTCCGCTTCCCTGTTTTACTGGTCCTGCTCTGCAATTAAAAAATAATGATAATAATCCGGAAGCCATAAAAGAGACTTTTTCTCACCTGATCCTTCCTCATCATACGTCTTCGTTTATGTATCATGTTTAATAAACAGCTAAAAGGGTTCAGCAAGGAGCAGTTGAATGTCAACAAAAATTAAAATCAAGCTACTATTAGGGATTATCATCACAATTATCGTTGTCTATTATTCATTCAAGACACTCAGAGGCTTGAATCTGGACACGCTGCTAAATTCGAATATTAACTGGTTTCTTGTCATCGTTTCGGTCATCATCAATATATATGCAAATTATGTTCGGAGTCTGGGATACACCTTGGGCATTGACCCAAATATTAACCGCATGAATGCCTTACAAATCGTTGTCATCGGGCACGCTGCAAACATGATCTTGCCTCTTCATATTGGTGACGGACTACGCTTCGCTTTTTTCCCAAGTGATTATCACGCGCTACGCCGAACCAAATTGGTTATGATACCGGCATTTGCCGATTTTATTGCAATGATAATGATCTCGCTGTTTGCTGTCCCCTTTTCGGGATTTAAAGACCACAGACTAGTTAGTGCGTTATGGATTCTTTTCTTTCTATGTATTGCACTTATCATATTGCTCCTAGCCATTCTTTATTTTGTGCCACGGTTCCGCAGTTATTTTAATGAATTTCTAAATATCCACTTGCTTAAAATGATGCTCTGGGTGACTTTTTCGTACGTGCTTTTGCTTCTTGCGACATGGGTGGGCCTTGCCGCGTGCGGATTCGGTATTGGTGCCTCCTTCCGCATGTCGCTCGCCGTATTCGCAGCGACAAACCTCGTCGGACTGGTACCCTCCTCGCCCGGTGCGATCGGACTCTTTGAAGACGGCGTCATTATCGGGCTCGCAGGACTGGGTATCTTGCAAAGTGAAGCACTGACTGCGGGACTGCTGCTTCACTTAATCCAATATGCCGCGCTTGTTCCGCTGGGAATCATCCTTTTTATCGTAGCCCTTCGTGGTGATTACAAAGAAGCGATCAAAAATATGCTGCGCCAGAAATCTTGATTGATTAAGCAGAGGAAATGATTTAAATTTGAAACTGGTTCTGCTTTTCCGGACAACTGACTTACCTTGTTCATGAATTTATATTCGAACCGATTTATAAAGCGTTCAGTATCCTTTTAGGCATTTCCTCAATGACCGTCCTGGATTTCTCCGACACTGGCGCGGAAAACGGCACGATACATCTTCATTACCCAGCCTCCATTTAATACTAATAGAACCGTTCTAATCATATGCTTTAAAAAGAAAACGATAAAAAGGAGGGTAAAGGTTAGTTGATAAAAGTCAGTTTGCGTCCTATTGTCAGTAAGCTAAATTTGCCCACTGTTTTGAAAACAACGATACTTCCGAGTGACTCATCCGAAACATTATTTGTTGCAACCCAGTTAGGAGAGATCTATTACATTAGAGACGGGTTAATAGGGAATTTTTTAGATATTCGCCTGCGAATCCTAAAACTAGGTGCTTCTGGCGGCAGATATGATGAACGTGGATTGATCGGGATGGCGTTTCATCCCAAATTTCAATACAACGGTCTGTTTTATCTTCATTATTCAGTAGCCGGAACGCAAGGCCCAGGTGCTCTTACCAAACCAGAAACCGCAAGACAAGAACCGGCTGCTCTTCCTGAATTTTTCAAGCCTGACCCGTGTGACCTCGGGACCTTAAACTTAAAGTGGATAAATAGAGAAATTGACTATGATCATATTGATACAGTTGAAGAATGGATTTTACAACCGAATGGCCAACCTCAAAAGAGACGGACATTACTTAATTTAAGACGGCCATTTTTTAATCATAATGGTGTCAATAGCTTAAACTTTTCACCTGAAACGGGAAAACTTGTTTTAACAACCGGAGATGGTGGAATGGGCTATGATCCATTTAATTTAAGCCAGGATGATATGGAGATTGCCGGTAAAATAATTGAAATTGACGTCGTTAAGAATACGTTTATCAATGATTCACCCGTTGTCACACGTTTTAATGAACTTCCCGCACCGATTCAGGAAACGCTTGCGGTAATGGCCAAAGGGGTCCGCAATATACCCGGCATTTCATTTCAAAGATTTTATAATCAGTATATCAAATATGTGGGCATTGTCGGACAGGATCTGGCAGAGTCGATTTATTCGTTCGTTCATTATCAAGCCATACCGGTTACTCAGCTTGTTCAAGCTTCTTTAATGAATTCTGGGGCTGACCAAGAAGGATTGATTAACTTTGGCTGGCGAGGATGGGAAGGTGCTTTTCCTACTTCGATTATAAGCGGCTGCTCTGCAAATTCGGCTTTAGATGAGAAAGTCATTGCCTACTACAATGATGCAGTAAAAACTTCAGTGCTGCGCATTCAGCCCCTAACCAGTTATTTTCATCAGGATCCCCGCCCTGATAAATTTGGAGGAACTGCACTCACAGGCGTTCAGGCATATATGGGTAATGGAATCCCCGATTTAACGGGAAGCGTTGTGTTTACCGATATTGCCCGGAATGAAGGATCTCACCCCCCGGTTAGAGGAGTCTTAGCCTATACTAGGGTAAGAACAGATTGTAACCTAAGCAACTTTAGTGTTATTGAAACAGATTATAACTTTGGTTCTCAATCCGCTCTTTATGTCAGTTTGGGAACGAATCTGGATCAAACCCGACTCTATTTAGGAGTTTATGGCGCTATGAATGTGAATGATTCTAACCAGGGTACTGTTTTTGAAATTGTTCCATGATTCATAACGAATTCGAGATCAATCTATTTCGATGATCGATTGAGTTGAACTATAAAACAAACTAGAAAGGGTAATCATGTTCCTCATTGTTCAGATATTTTAATAGTAAAACGCCTTGATTTCAACCTTCTATATTTGATACACCTAAGCCTGTATCGATCAGCAATGCTTTTTCAGGCGAATGGGTATGCTGCGCCACATCCCCCAGCTGGACCTTCTTTATTGATAGTCAATTCCTCTTCCGTTCACAAACCCGTCTAAGGCTATATGAATGTCCTCTTTATTGAAGGGTTGCCAGGTCTCTATGGTAATATAGTGATATCCCCTTTTTAGTATAATTTATCGGAATCTATTATTGATGATAAGGGAAGTGGACTTTTGGCTACGATAAAAGATATAGCAAAACAAGCGGGCGTTTCCATCGCAACCGTTTCCAGAATACTGAATTATGATCAAACGCTGTCGGTTACGGAGAAAACGCGAAAACGGATCTTTGAAACAGCAGAATCGCTTAATTACTCAAAGTTTAAGAACCATTCGCGAAAAAAAAAGACCTATGGAAAAATTGCGATCGTGCTTTGGGTTACCGAGCAGGAAGAATTAAACGATCTGTACTATCTGTCTATTCGAATGGGCGTTGAGAATAAACTTCAGGCTGAAAGCTATGAGACGGTACATCTTTTTCCTAATGAAAATTTAACTGACGTACATGACATTAACGGGATTATAGCGATCGGGAAGTTCAGCGAAAGTGAGATTAAAAAATTGACCTCCCTATCCAAGAGCATCGTGTTTCTGGATTTCGATACTTTTTCATTGGGGTACGACTGTGTGGTGACTGATTTCGAGCAGGCAGTCAAACAGATCGTTGATTACTTTTTTGACAAAGGTATTCACTCGATCGGCATGCTGGCAGGAAAAGAGTCGACTTACGATCAGCAGTTGACGCTAAGGGATCCGCGATTTGATTTTTTTGTCAAAGATGTTAAAACGAAATTAAATCAGGATCCCAAGTACATATTTACAGGATCGTTTTCACCCGATTCCGGCTACCATTTGATGACAGAGGCCATTGAAAAATTAGGCAATCAATTGCCGCAAGCCTTCTTCGTTGCAAGTGACGCGATGGCCATCGGTGCGATTCGGGCGCTGCATGAAAACAAGATTCAGGTGCCCGAACGCGTATCACTGATCGGATTCAACGATATTTCCATCGCTAAATATTTTTACCCGCCATTAAGCACGGTCAAAGTCTATACGGAAAGCATGGGTGAACTTGGTGTTGATTTACTCATGAATAAAATCAAAAATCCACTTGAAGTACCGCAACGTATCACGCTCGGAACGAAGCTGATCATCCGTAAGAGCAGTTTGTAGTTACCCTTACCGCTCTGTTTCACGGGCACCGCGGGTGGTGTGCATTAAAAACTTGGCAAAGCCAAGCCTCTGGCGCAGGCTGAGCCTTAGTTGTGACAGCAGCCATGGAGGGACTCATGCTGAACATGCCAGAGGACGTACTTCCGCAGGATGCGGTGACTTTGACGTTGTGCGCAGAACGTGCACGTTCTTAGTCGAAGATCCGATGTCTGTTTGGTTGCTCATACTATAATCCACTAAAATTTTATGCTTTCTTATAGTATAAAAAGACGACGAACCGCTTAAATAGGATCGTCGTTTTTTAATGTCCAGATAATTAAAATTTCAGGCTGTGAACGAATCAAACTGAATGCCAAAACTTCACCTCATGTCATCTGTCATCCGGACAAACCGCACTCATTTTAAATGCAAAATGAATGTCGCCTGCCGCATCAATATGGTAAGCCTGATGTATCGGAGCTCCCCAGCTGTCATCACCGCCGACACCCATCTGTCTGGCAGCAAGTGTCACGTTTGTGTAGTGAATTTCAGGTAGTTCATAGGCATGCTGCGCGTTCTGCAGTTCGAACGCCGTATAAGGCGAAATGCCAAGCTCAAATGGCTGATCCAACGCTTCGATATGCAGTCCTTCACCCTGATCATCCAGCACGTTCACCCATCTGACACCGGTACGGTTTCCGTTCTCCTGAGTAACGGCGTACTTCGACACGTTATCGACAACCTTCTTGTCGAAAATGCCAAGCCGGGCACCGCAATTTCGATCGATATAATTTTCCTCGGGCCCTTTTCCGTAATAGCGAAATTGATTAAAATCGGCAGCCATCCGCAATGAGATTCCAAAAATCGGCAGATCCGGAAGTCCCCGCGCCCCGTGATAATCGGCTCGTACATCAATCGTCTCATCCGGCCGAACCGTATAAGAGACGGTGACGGCCGCCTGATCGGAAATCGGTAATTGATACGTATAGACGACAGTTACCCCATTTTTCTCCTCGACAATACGTGCCTTGCTGCAGCGCTGAAACAGACTGGCCTGAAGCCACGGGCCGCTTTGATAACCAAACCCGCAGCCGTTATCATTATCAGTTAGAGCACGCCAGTAAAGGGGCACAGGCACCTGTTTCAGGTACTCGCGTCCATGATAGCGCAGAGATAACAGGCCTTTGTCTTCTCTGGAAAAGATGACACTGAAATTATCCGTCCGCACGCCGAGATTGAACGATCCGTGAATCACATCCATTATCCTGAAAGCGAACGGCTTCATTACCGCAGGCACAGCTTGCTGTTGAAAAACAAACTGACCGAAAGCGACTGGATAGCCCCGATCCGCCCAGCGGGTGCTCCTCTTCAGTTTCATTGCAACGTTGAGCATATATTCACCCGCCGGAATGGGATCGGCGAACGGCAGCCGGACAAACTGCGATTCGCCGGCCGGAACGCTGACTGATAAGCAGTGACGCAGCACTTCCCGTCCTTCGCGGTTCAATGAATACTCCAATTCGTAGCCGGACGTGTCGATAAACAGATTCTGATTATTGACCTCGACCCCGTCACGACGAACGTTCAGTTTGATATTCTGATAGAGGTACTTAATTTCCTGAACTTTCGGCGAAGGCGTGCGGTCGGCATAAACAATACCATCACCGCAGAAATCCCCGTCGTTCGGACGGTCGTCAAAATCGCCGCCGTAGGCAAAAAACGTCTTGCCATAGCGGTTCTTTGTAACGAGGAATTGATCAATATAATCCCATATGAAACCGCCCTGGTAAAGCGGGTAACGATCTTCCAATGCCGTATATTCATGAAAACCACCGCACGAATTGCCCATAGCATGCATGTACTCACAGCTGATATATGGTTTTTCCGGATCATTTTCAAGATAATGTTTAATCTCTTCGACCCGTGCGTACATCCGGCTCTCGACGTCACTCGTTGCATTATAGCTCCGATCGTGAAATATCCCCTCGTAATGGACTATCCGCGAAGGATCCGTTTTTCTGAAATACTCCGATATATCGAAAATATTTTTGCCGCCGTTGGATTCGTTGCCACAAGACCAGATTAATACGGATGGATGATTCTTATCCCGCTCGAGCAGCGAGCGTGCACGATCCAGCACACTATCGCGCCATTCTGCTTTTCCGCCGGGAAGTACGTTTTCAGGCACCGTACCGTCGGGCAGCTGCCATGTGCCGTGCGTCTCCAGATTATTCTCATCGATCAAGTAGATTCCGTACTCATCGCAAAGCTGGTACCAATAAGACTGATCGGGATAATGTGATGTACGGACAGCATTGACGTTATGCCGCTTGAGAAATTTAATATCCCACAACATGTCCTGCCGGGTAACGGATCTACCTCTCAGGCAATCAAATTCATGACGGTTAACGCCCTTGAACACAATACGTTTGCCGTTCAGGCACATTAATTTATCTTTAACTTCAAACTTGCGAAACCCGACCTGCTGCGGAACGACTTCAACTATCTGTCCTTGATCGTTGCAAACGATCAATTTAAGCAGATATAGATAAGGAGTTTCTGCACTCCAGAGCTGAACACCGCGGCAATGAAAACGAAGCTGCATATTCCCCTGGATCCCGGTTTCCGGCGTTTTTCCCACTTCATTACCGGAACGGTCATACAAAACAGCGGCAACACTCCCTTTCCTCTCTCCTTGCAGCTTCAAGTCGACCGTCAGTTCAGCATTACGATACGTATTGTCCAGATCCGTTTTCACAAACAGATCAAAAATATGGATACGCGGCGTTGTGTACAGATAGACATCGCGAAATATTCCTGAAAATCTCCAGAAATCCTGATCCTCAAGCCAGCTGCCCGTCGATCGTTGATACACTTCAACTGCAAGTTTGTTGACACCCTTAACAACCGCGTCTGAAAGGGCAAATTCGGCCGGATTAAAACTACTCTCGCTGTAACCTATAAAACGCCCGTTCAACCAGACAAAGAAAGCCGATTCAACGCCTTGAAAAGAAATATAAAGCGGACCTGTCTGCAACTCTTGGTCGACCGTAAAATATTTGATATAGCTACCGACCGGATTGTGATCCTGCGGAATTTCAGGAGAATGACCGACTTCGCTGCTCCCGTCCCATGGATATGTTAAATTGCTGTATTGCGGCCGACCATATCCTTGAAGCTGAATATGGCCCGGAACCTTAATATCCTCCCAGCTGTGGCAGTTGACATCTGTCTGATAGAAATTTTTCACCCGCGATTGCGGGTTTGGCGCGTAACTAAATTTCCAATTCCCGTTCAAGCTTTGCCGGAGATGCATCACACCCTGTCCAGCATCCGCTTCCGAAGTATAATATGAATGATCAGAATGAGCATCGATGCGATTGACTCGAAAGATAGTCGGATCTTGCAACCAGTCGATATCCGGTTTGTTTTGATTCATTGAGCTCACTGCACTATGGTTTCACCCTCTGAGTTAAATGTCTGTTCTCATGAATTTGTAAACATTCGGCCCTGAATTGCAAACTGAATCGGCTCTGCTTGCAACGGATCAGCATCGGACTGTTCCCGTCGATGTACCTTCCGCGAACCGTGCTTTGCTAAGGTGAAATGAGTAGCAGCTTCGCCTCCCTTTTTTAATGGTTTTCAATTCTCGTCGAATAAAATCGCCGACAAATCTTCACTATGGCATTTTAATATTTTTCACTGAGCCGCCCTGCACTTTAGACGCAGAGTGGTTTAGAATATATTGAGCAACTTTTTCATTTAATGACCTCTTTATGGTTAGTATCATGTTTCTGTATTGTATTAATGGACTAAAAAGAATCCGAGTTTGTAAAAACGGTGATGACAATATCACCCAATCCATTTTGAGAAATTATTTCTGGAGAGAATTTGATCAGCCGTTCTCCTCCCTTCACTTCTTTTTCCTCTGTCAAAATAGTTTCAAAGCCCTAACGGTTCCTAGTGGAACTGATCAACCCGGTGGCGGACACAGTAGCAACCGTCACTATCCAGGGGCCGGATGTCGGCTGGTAGATCAAGGCCGGTGACATTGTGCTGAAAAATAAACAAGCAACACCCGATCCCCAGAATCAGAAGACTGGTGCGCTGTTTACTTGACCACTTCGCGCGAGCTTAATTTTGAAGACGGTGCGCTTTTTTCTTTTCGATGATACTCTTTGCCTTCATGCCAAAAATAATGCCCGCCGGTATTAAGGAAATCGCATTGCAAACAAAGATAGACGGTGAATGAAAGAATATACCGTAAACAACCCAAAGTGCGAGCCCCATCAAGAACATAGAGTACGTCAAAAGAGATATGTCTGACACCTGATGGGTCTTAATTACCTTTATGGCCTGCGGGAAAAAAGAGATACTCGTAAAAATTCCCGCAATAAAGCCCGTAAGCTCCAACATTTCCAATCACTCCTCGCAGTCTTGGACCAGCCTCATGCCTGTTCAATAACCATTAGCTATAATAGACTCACACCTTTGTTTCAGAAATACAACCGAATCAGGAACCGATAGTGAACTAAGGAGCTTCTTTAATAATTCCGTTTTCTCGTTGCGTTTGAAGAACAAAAGATTGTTTGAATTCTGATTTGCGGCAAGCACAAATTGCTCTGAAGAGTCTATCACCGATCCGCTGTTTGGACTCGACCATTCCGATATTTTTAAGTCTTTTCCAGTCGTCTTTTTAATCAAGGAATTCAATGATGTCAGTCGTCCAGTAACGCCGAATATTGATTCACCCGTGCCCCTCTTCCACGCTGGCTCTGCAAAATATGGAGCTCCATTTATTTAATAATTTCTGCCACAACCTCATTATGATTGACATCATGTTTCTCTGTCGTATTAATCGATTGATAAGCATCCGAATTTGTAAAGACGGTGATGACAATATCATCAAATCCATTTTGAGAAATTATTTCCGGAGAGAATTCGATCAGCAATTCTCCTCTCTTCACTTCTTTTCCTCTGTCAAAATAAGTGACAAAGCCTTCACCTTTCAAATTAACTGTTCCTATTCCGATATGAATTAAAACAACCACTCCTGTATGAGAAACGATTCCGACTGCATGACGCGTTGAAAAAGCCATGCGAATCAAGCCGTCAAACGGCGCATATACTTTGTTGCCTTTAGGTTTAATTACAAATCCTTTGCCCATTTTCCCGCTGGCAAACACATCATCATTAACATCTGAGAGAGGGACTAACTCTCCGTCGACGGGCGCATAAATATTCAGTGCCGATTCGCCGGACGGGTTCTTGATCTGCTGATCCATTTCGACAGCGTCCTCTGATGAATCAAAGTTCTTGCCCCACTTTTTCTCCAGTTCATCGACAATTTCCGCGTGCATTTTCTCATTAAGTTTGACTTTTTTGAAGAAGATAAAAGTACCGATGATGACTAGTAAAAATGGGATACCCAGCATCATGAATTTAAAGATCAGTTTCCCCGCACTGGTCACACTGCTGGCTGATGCTCCTGTGGTCATGCCTACCCATACTGCTGTCAGACCGACAACACCGTTGGATACGGCACCTGCCAGCTTATCCAGTAAAGGACGAACCGACAGTGTCAGACTTTCGTCGCGATGCCCTTCTTTTAACTGGCCATATTCAACAGCATCCGTAATAGTCATCAGCACGACAAGAAAAATCAGAGGCTGAGGAATGAAGAACAGTACCGCAGCCGTAATAACAAACGGCAAAGAAGTATCGGCAAAACTGAACAGTAGCAGTCCAAGAACCATAATTGTGATGGAGATAAAGAATACGTTTTTTCGTTTCCACTTTTTAGCCAGCGCCGGAAAGACCGAAACCGCAAACAAACCAACGATTGTGTTTAAGATTGCCAGAATCGAAAACTTGCTGGCATCTCCCAGAATAAAAGAAAAGTAGTAGAGCTCCATGGAATTCGTTAGGGTCACGCCGATCGTGTAGAGTCCATAAGACAAGGACAGCCACATGAGTTGATCATTTTTGAATAATACTTTAAATACATCCCTAAACTTTGTCCGCTCTTTATTTTTACGGAGTGCCGAATCAATTTCTTTTGTACCAAGGCCGACAATAACAGCAGTGACAAATGAAATCGTCCCCACAATTACCGCAAACCAGAACCAGCCGCGGCTGTCGCCGGTCCCATGATTCAAGCTGATCGAAAATAACAAAACCAGCGGCATCACGACAACTCCGACAATATTTCCACCAATAGTCGAACCGATTCGAGCGAATGTAGCTGTCTTCTCTCTTTCGTGGGAATCGAACGATAATGCCGGAATCATTGACCAATAGGCTATATCCTTAAATGAATAAAACATATCCATCAAAATATAGATGATTGCAAACAAAGCAAGATACAAAACTGGATTACTTTTCGTCAGGCCGCCAAAATCCGTAAATAAGCAGATCAGTGAAATCGATCCCACTCCGCCGCCAATAACGACCCACGGTTTAAATTTTCCCCACCGGGTTTTCGTATTATCGATGACATTTCCAATTAAAGGATCGACAGCTAATTCGACAAATCGAAGCAGAAAAATAATTAAAGTAATGATTGAAATCATCTTATCATTTTGAGAAGCACTGCCCGTATTAAACAGGTGAGTCGTAACAAACATGATAAAGTACGTGCTTAAAGTAGCAAAAAACATGTCATGCCCAAAGGCACCAAGGGCATAAGATATTCGCGACGTTATAGAATGCTTTTGATCCATCATTGTAACCCCCCAATACATTATTTATTGCAATGCCTCAAAGTAACGAACGCTTGATACAAAATCCCTTTGCTGAACTGGAAAATCGTATAGACCGATGTTCATCAATTCATCACCGCCGTAAATTTCTGAAGTAGCAGGCTCTATATAGTCGCTGTCGCTTTTAAGGCCTTTTAATTTCGTTACAGATATCTCCGGTTGTGCTTCAGAGAGTATTTTAAAGTTAAAAAGCAACACTTTTTTCTGATCCTCAGAAATAAATGCCCAGGACACCGTATTATGAACAAAAGGGCTGTCTAAGCGTACAAATTTTCCAAATTGAATCAATTTCCTGTGTTTTTTATAAAATTTTATTTGCTGCCTGACACTATCTAGTTCATCTTCCGGCAATTCATCAAGATTAAGTTCATACCCGAATACACCACTCATCGCAACATCACCGCGCATATCTATTGTGGTACTCCGCCCGGTTTGCTGGTTAGGTGATTCAGACACGTGAGATGTCATGCTGGATATCGGATAGGCGAGACTTGTACCATATTGTATCTTTAACCGGGCAACTGCATCGGTGTTATCAGACGTCCATGTTTGCGGAAAATAATACAAAATACCGGCATCAAACCGTCCTCCACCCCCGGAGCAGCCTTCCCAAAGTATATTGGGATAACGTTCAACCAAGCGCTCCATTAAGTCATACAGGCCCAATATATATCTATGATAGATTTCACCTTGCCGCATCGGCGCGTACGCATTAGACCAGACTTCTGTCAAATGCCGGTTCATATCCCACTTAACATAATCAAGCGAAATATTGTCCAGAATCTTAATCATTTGTTGAAAAATATTGTTAACTACTTCCGTTCTGGAAAAATCCAATACATATTGACTTCTTGATAGTGTCATTTCTCGATCAGGCACCTGAAGAGCATAGTCAGGGTGCTGCTCAAACAAATCAGAATCCCTCGATATCATTTCCGGTTCAAACCACAAGCCAAATTTCAAACCTTTTTCATGCGCATATTGGGCAATACCGCCAAGCCCGTCCTCAAATTTATTCTTATATTCATACCAGTCACCTAACGAGGAAGTGTCGTCATCACGATGGCCAAACCACCCATCGTCTAAAACAAACATTTCAACACCGACTTCAGCAGCTTTATCGATAATTGATTTTAGTTTCCCGGTATCGAAGTCCATGAACGTTGCTTCCCAATTGTTGATAACAACCGGACGTTCAGAAAATCTGTGTTTCCCTCTGGCAACTCTTTCTCTTAAAAGATGATGAAAGGTATTGGACATATCATTTAATCCCTCATGAGAGTAAACCATAATCACCTCTGGCGTTTGGAACTCACTGTTTCCCTTTAGTTGCCATGAGAAATCATAATCGTTAATACCGACAATTAATCTTGTCTGGTCGATGTAATCCTTGCTTAAACTAAACAGGTGATTTCCTGAATAAACAAGTTGTATACCAAGCGCTTCGCCCTGAAATTCTGTAGTATCAGGATGAACCAACGCAATAAACGGGTTCATATGATGGGAAGAAGTACCCCGACGGCTTTCAAATCGATAAGTGCCATGCTTAATTTTTTGCCTTTCAATTTGCCTCTCCCTTACATGCGCCCCAGGTAAACTAATCACTTCCATATCTTGTTTTGGAAAATCAATTTGGGCACTGGCAATCTTCTCCAAATAGTAAGTAGCTGATGATTTGTTCATGAGCTTAACTGATCTTGTGATTACAGGTCGATCTGTATAAATTGTGTAAGTTAAAACTGCGTCTACTTTTAGTGCAGAATCTTCTAACGTAATATTAAGGGTTGTCGCTTCGTCATCAGATTCAACATAACTTTGCGGCAACTTCGTTAAATTGGGTTTACCTTCGATGATTTCATACCCTTTATATCTCCAATCTACAGTAACCGACCCAATATCAGACCTAATAATACTTCCTGCCTCCCGATAATCCCCCGTTTGGTTTCCAGAATATTCTTGCAGAATCATATCTTTTGAATAAGTTCTGTCCGGTTGTTCTCCCACATTAAGTGAGGGGACATTACCGGAAAAACCGCGATCTAAACCCGGATAACTTCTTTCATCATGATATTTTCGTATTTTTTTTCCAAAATATAAATGTTGTAGTAAACCATGCTGATCAACTTGCATCAAATAGCTGAGAAAATGATTTGACAGATGAAATACTTGTTTCTGCCCGTCATAGGTTATATGGGCTGCCATAAATAATTCCACCTTCCCTTCCAATTTGTACTGACCGTGAATGAAGCATCGTGAAACATTTGAAGACCTTTTTAAGAGCTGTTTCTCCATTTTTTGATGATCAAAGAAAGTAAATAGTCGGGAGCAATTTAGTAACCGCTTTCATAATGATCTTATACACCCCATCGCTAACTGTCAAGATTTTTTTAGTAAAATATTATTTTCTGCCCCTATAGAATTTTTTCAAAAAGCTATGCATAAATTATATGTTTAATCAATAATATTCTAGTTTATTAAGGCAACTAAGGGATTTAAGCTAACGCAGTAAAATAACAAAATTGTTTTGAAAGGGCTTGCATAGTGCCGGATGATAAAGTATGATTTAGGTGTTAATTTTAGTAAAAAAGGTGGTTATCGATATGGATTTAACTAAACTCAGACAGTCGTACATCAATCTCTTCGGTGACGATCATCCGTCGGCTTACTTCGCTCCAGGACGTATTAACCTGATCGGCGAGCATACCGATTATAACGGCGGCCACGTTTTTCCTTGTGCGATTACGCTTGGAACATATGGCATCGCGCAGAAACGAAGCGACACGACAATCAACGTGTTCTCAGAGAACTTCAGAGATTTGGGAATTATTTCTTTTGATCTCAACGATTTGTCCTACGATAAGAAAGACAATTGGGCAAACTTTCCGAAAGGTATGTTCCATTTTCTCAAAGAGAAGGGCTACTCGATTGACAAAGGGATAAATATTTATATCTACGGCAACATTCCGAATGGTGCCGGACTCTCCTCTTCCGCATCGATTGAACTACTCACCGGTGTCATCGCCGATAATTTATTCCATTTGAATTGCGACCGCATCGAACTGGTGAAAACAGGGAAGCAGGTTGAAAATAACTTTATTGGTGTAAATTCAGGCATTATGGATCAGTTCGCCGTCGGGATGGGTCAAGCCGATCACGCGATTTTGCTCGATACCAATACACTGAAATACGATCTGATCCCCGTCAAACTGAACGATCATGTCATTATCATCATGAATACAAACAAGCGGCGCGAACTTGCCGACTCCAAGTACAACGAGCGGCGCAGCGAATGCGAAGAAGCACTGGCTGCGCTACAGACCCGGCTGGATATCCATTCACTCGGCGCTTTGGATAACGATGCATTCGACCAGAATACGTATTTAATCAATAAAGAAAATCTGCTTAAGCGCGCGCGCCATGCAGTGTCTGAGAACCAGCGGACACTCAAGGCTAAAGAAGCGCTGATCCATAATGATCTGTTAACATTCGGCAAATTGATCAATGCCTCGCATGTATCTTTGAAGTACGATTATGAAGTGACTGGAAAGGAACTGGATACACTTGTTGAAACGGCATGGCAGGAAGAAGGCGTCCTCGGTGCACGCATGACGGGTGCCGGTTTCGGTGGATGCGCCATCGCGCTTGTCGAAAAATCACATGTCGATGCATTCACCAAACACGTCGGGCAAGTCTATGAAGAGAAAATCGGATATGCTCCATCGTTCTACATCGCCGAGATTGCCGACGGCGCTAAAAGATTAGCAGAATAGGAGGAAGTGTCTATGTCCATTTTAGTTGTAGGTGGAGCCGGCTACATCGGCTCTCATACAGTCGACCGTCTGATTGAAAAAGGGTATTCGGTGGTTGTGGTCGATAATCTGGTGACCGGCCACCGTACCGCAGTTCATCCACAAGCTACTTTTTACAAGGGCGACATTCGTGATAAAAAATTCCTTGCCGGCGTTTTCGACAAGGAATCGATCGATACCGTCATCCATTTTGCCGCCTTCTCACTCGTCGGCGAATCAATGGAAAAGCCGTTGAAATACTTCGATAATAATATCGGCGGTATGATCACACTTCTGGAAGTGATGAAGCAGTTCGGCGTCAAGCGAATCGTCTTCTCCTCCACCGCGGCCACCTACGGAACACCGAAAAAAGTGCCGATTCAGGAATCGGATCCGCAAGTGCCGATCAATCCATACGGCGAAAGCAAACTGGTAATGGAAAAAATGATTCACTGGGCAGACCTCGCTTACGGCATTCATTTTGTTGCCTTGCGTTATTTTAATGTTGCCGGAGCCAAAGCGGACGGAAGCATCGGTGAGGATCATCACCCGGAAACTCATTTAATTCCCGTTGTTCTGCAGGTTGCGGTCGGCAAGCGTCCGAAACTGATCATGTTCGGCGATGATTACAATACACCGGACGGAACGAATGTCCGCGACTATGTACACGTGGTTGATCTGGCCGATGCGCATATCCTAGCCGCCGGCTATCTGAAAAATGGCGGTCAAAGCGACTGCTTCAACTTAGGCTCTGCCACCGGTTTTTCTAATAATCAGATTCTTGAGGCCGCCCGCGAAGTAACTGGCAGGGAAATTCGGGCAGAGATCGGACCGAGGCGTCCCGGTGATCCGGACACCCTGATTGCCGCGAGCGATAAGGCACGTGAAATCCTGCATTGGAAACCTCAATACGACAATATTCATGAAATCATCCGCACCGCCTGGACCTGGCACGCGAAACATCCGGACGGCTATAAGGAATAGGAGCTATTCCAATGAACTATAAAGAAGAAATGATCCATTTTGTTGACCAAGTGATTGCACAAAGTAATTATGAACGTATGGATCAGCGCTATTTACTCAATCAAATTCTTGGACTCGTCGGCGAGGGCAATGCGGACAAAACAGCCAAAGCAAGCAATGATAATCTGATTTCAATGAAAGACGACCTGATCGAACTGGCCATTCAGAATCAGCAGATTGACGATAGCCAGGGGACACGCGACGTGCTCGGTGCCCGGCTCATGGATTTCATCACACCTCCGCCGTCGGAGGTCAACCGAACGTTTTGGCAGCATTATGATGCCAAAGGGCCAGAAGTGGCTACCGACTATTTTTACCGTTTGTGCAAGGATAACGACTATATTAAAACCAAAGCGATTGCGAAAAACATTATCTTCACGTCGCCTACGACGTATGGCGATCTGGAAATCACGATTAATCTTTCCAAGCCGGAAAAAGATCCGAAACAGATTGCGTTGGCAAAAAAAATGCCGGACAGCGGTTATCCGCTTTGCCAATTGTGTATGGAAAACGAAGGTTATATCGGTCGGGTTAATTATCCGGCACGCAGCAATCACCGCATCATTCGCCTGAATTTAACTGATGAGGAATGGGGATTCCAATATTCCCCTTACGCTTATTTTAACGAACATTGCATTTTCCTTGATCACAGGCATGAGCCAATGACGATTAACCGCAAAACATTTATCCGGCTGCTCGCAATTATCGACCGCTTCCCGCATTATTTCGTGGGGAGCAATGCTGACTTGCCGATCGTGGGCGGATCGATTTTGTCTCACGAGCATTATCAGGGTGGCCGCCATGACTTCCCGATGGCCAAAGCGCCGATTGAAAAACCGGTATCTTTTCAACATTTTGAGAAAATCAAAGCCGGTATCGTTAAATGGCCGATGTCGGTCATCCGATTGACCGGAGCAGACAAAGAAAAACTGATTGATCTGTCAGAGAAAATTCTTGATAAATGGCGCCATTATTCTGATGAATCGGTCGGTGTCCGTGCGGAAACTAATGGCGAGCCGCATCATACAATTACCCCGATCGCCCGCCGGCGTGGACAGCTCTATGAATTTGATCTCGTGCTGCGCGACAATCAGACATCGGAAAAATATCCGCTCGGAATCTTTCATCCTCATCCGGATGTCCAGCATATTAAGAAAGAAAATATCGGCTTGATCGAAGTGATGGGACGGGCGATTCTGCCACCGCGGCTCAAGCCGGAACTGAAGGAAGTTGTCGCTTATGTGCTTGGAAAGGAAAATCAGATGAAGGACTACCATAAAGACTGGGCGGATCGGATCAAGCAACACCATCCGGAGCTGAATGTGGGCAATGCAGAACAGATCGTGAACCAGGAAGTCGGCAAAGTCTTCGGCCGTGTTCTTGAAGATGCCGGGGTTTATAAACGTGACGAAAAGGGGCAAACAGCCTTCATGCGATTTCTTCAGTCGATTTGAAAAAGGGGGGGTGTCTCAATATGGAAGTCTCGAAGATTGAGTTCGGTTTGTTTCACAATCAAACCATCTGGCAATACACACTGACTAACGACAACAGGATGAAACTGAAAGTGATGAACTATGGAGCGACGCTTACCAACATCGAGGCACCGGATAAGCAAGGTAATACCACCCGTGTTGTCATCGGATCCGATCATTTTCACGATTATCTGCAAGAGGACGCCTATTTCGGAGCGACGGTTGGCCGAGTAGCCGGTCGAATCACCGCAGGCAGGTTTTCGATTGACGGAACGAACTATCAGCTGCCTCTGAATGACGGCAAAAATACAAATCACGGTGGACCGGATAGTTTTGAACACCTGATCTGGGACAGCCACCCTTTCAGCAAAGCGGATCAAGTCGGTGTTCGCTTCGATCTGTTCAGTCCTAACGGAACGAATGGTTTTCCCGGAAATCTCAATATATCTGTTTTCTATAGTCTGAATCAGAAAAATGAATGGCATCTGCACTACGAGGCGACGACGGATAAGCCCACTCTGCTCAATCCGACCAATCACGTCTACTTTAACCTGGCCGGCGATCCTGACCGGACGGTCGACAGTCACCTGCTGAAGTTGGCAAGTCACCGATTTGGCGAGATAAAAAAAGACGGTACGCCGACAGGCAGGTTGATCGATGTTGCGGATACGCCGTTTGACTTCACAAAAAGTGCGGCGCTTAAGCAAGGGTTTGACTCTGATTACCCGCAAAACAAATTGGTTAACGGCTACGATCATCCTTTCTTTCTTGATAAGAGCGGGGAAGGACCCGATGCGGTACTGGAAGAACCGTTGAGCGGCAGACAAGTCTCCATGACAACGACGAACAACGCGGTCGTTGTCTACTCCGGAAATGCGCTTTCCAGCCAGATTGTCATGGACGGAAAGCCGATGAAAGCTCATCTCGGCATGACACTGGAGGCACAAATGATGCCCGACGCCATTCACCATGAAGGATTCGGCAACATCATTTTGCGTCCCGGCGTGAAATATGAAGCCGATACCGTTTATCGATTCGATTTGATTTGATCAAAGATTAGTCGTTAGTTTAACAAAACAGGTCATTTCATCTGATGGTGGAATGACCTGTTTTCTTTTAAACAAACGAAGTGGACGAATACGTTTCCTGCGATTAACCCTTCTATTGGAGTGTCTAAAGATGAAGACTATTGGCATGCAAAAATGATGTGAGTCTTTTCATTTGATCCTCATCGTGCTATGTGGTAATTTGTATATGCAAATGAAATGAGGACTGAGAAAAATGTGCGAA
Organism: Sporolactobacillus pectinivorans; assembly: GCF_002802965.1. Lineage (NCBI taxonomy): Bacteria > Bacillati > Bacillota > Bacilli > Caryophanales > Sporolactobacillaceae > Sporolactobacillus > Sporolactobacillus pectinivorans. The sequence continues at coordinate 3,547,798 of NZ_NXGA01000001.1, forward strand.
GAGAATCAGCTTTTGACCCGGTGTCTCTATTTTACTGCCAGCCGATTTGCCCGCAACATCACGAAATTAGCTGAAAAAACGTTTGATGACGATGATCTTGCGCCGACTTACCTGTACTTGATCATGACTGTCAGATTCCATCCGGGCATGACGCAGAAAGAACTATGCCACAGATTGTCCATTGCACCTTCGACGAGTACACGTTTTATCGATAAACTTGAAAGACGAAGACTCGTCACACGAACGGCAGGCGGAAAGGAAACCTACATCGCTCTGACGGATGAAGGAGAAAAGATCTACAAACGGTTTCGAAAGTCTCTCGAACTCCTGTTTGATCATTATTCTAAGATCTTAGGACGTGAGTTCAGCGAAGATTTAAGCAAGATGCTTCATGAAGCGAGCAATAAGCTGGAACAGAATCAATAATTTTTTTAGCCTTTCATTTGCATATACAAATATAAGTAAGGAGGATTCCGTCTTGTAGATTCGGTGATCTATATCATCGATATCGCCTGTGCCTTAATCGGATTGCCTATGTTTTTTGATGTATAAGAATCGATTGAATATGAAATTATAATTGATAAGGGAGGATCATTGAATAATGAAAATACTGGATATTGTCGTTCATCCCCACTTGGAACAGTCTATGATCAACAAAGCTTGGATGAATCGTTTACAGCAAGAACCAAACATTACCATTCACGACCTGTATGGTGCGTATCCGAACGGAATCATCGATGTGAATAAAGAGCAGCAACTTCTATTGGCGCATGACCGAATTGTTTTTCAGTTCCCTATGTACTGGTACAGCAGTCCTTCACTGCTCAAAGAATGGTTTGATGTCGTGCTGACACACGGCTGGGCCTATGGATCTGGAGGAACGAATTTACAAGGAAAAGACTTTATACTAGCTGTATCAATCGGCGGATCGGGCGTTCATTATCAGGCCGGAGGTTCAAACAAATTCACGATCAGTGAACTCCTCAGGCCCTTCCAGGCGACCGCAAACCTGATTGGCATGCGCTTCCTCCCTATTTTTAATAAACTGGGAGTTAACCTGTTCTCAAATGAAGAAGCTAAACAAAGTGCAGAAGAATTAGTTAAGTACCTTAAAGCAGAACATTGATCCGCCCTGTTCCTAAAACAGCCTGATCCCGAATCGGCTGCATCCCATTTTTCGAAAACCATTACCTGTATGTAAATGGCCTGTGCGCCGCACCGTAATAAATTCAATATCTTCGTCCCAAAAAAGCGACACAAAAGTAGATCTTTGTGCCGCTTTTTTTCAATCAGTATCTCTCTTTCACAAATCTTATTCTCTTGTACACCACACTCCAGAGCAACAACCACCGAAACCTAGATATAGTTTTTTATCACCATAAAACCGTACCATAGTTTGAAAGCATATATAAGTCATTTTGAACCGGTCATGAAGTTACTTCTGCACGATCTGAATAAGATTGCCGCATGTATCATTGAAGACAGCTATTGTGACTTCGCCCATTTCTGTCGGTTCCATCGTAAACTTCACGCCTTTTTCCATTAGTTGTTCGTACTCTTCGCGAATATCTGCAACGCCAAACATTGTTGCTGGGATACCATCGGCAAATATTTTCTTTTGATACTCCTTTGCGGCAGGATGATCATTCGGTTCAAGTAAAAGCTCGGTACCGTCTTGATCATTGGGAGAAATAAGCGTTATCCACCTAAATTCTCCGACGGGAACATCCTCCTTTTTTACAAACCCCAGCTTTTTTGAATAAAACTCCAGTGCCTTGTCTTGATTTTGTACAAATATACCGGTAACAATGATTTTCATACTGTTTACCTCCATTGATATTTGTGGCGCATAGTGCTGTGCGAACGATCTTGCTGCAAGCAAAAGCTATTGAATATTATGAAATTGACTCATGTCATTATTTTTTTCTTCTCAGAAGGCGCCCCTGATTGGACAGCCTTCTTAGCTTTCATCTTTTATTTAATTCCACAGAAGAAAGATAACATCTTCCCCGTTTATAGAATTTCAACATAGCCTTCCGTTCCATTGATCCGGATTCTCTGGCCATCTTTTATCAGTTTGGTGGCATTTTCTACCCCGACAACTGTCGGTAAGCCATATTCACGCGCGATCACAGCTCCATGGGTCATCAGTCCACCAACTTCGGTGACTAGACCTTTTATGGATATAAACAACGGTGTCCAGCTAGGGTCAGTAAAGGAGGTGACCAGTATATCTCCATATTTTAAATCAGCGTCTTCCATGTTTAAGATGACACGTGCCCGCCCCTCTATAACTCCAGAAGAGACAGGAAGTCCTGCATAAGCTTCGGCCGGGATATTTTCTCGTTTGTACTCACCTGCAATGATTTCACCATCAGAGGTGATCACACGTGGCGGAGTCAGTTTTTCGTATAACTTGTACTCGGCTTTTCGTTTCCTGATGATTTTGTTTTCCAGTTTATTTGAACGCACAACATCACGAAACTCTTCAAAAGTGAGGTAGAATATATCTTCTCTTTCATGAATAACATCCGCTTGTACGAGTTGTTCGGCTTCTTTCATTAAAGCCTGCTTATAAATGAAGTAACGATTAACGATGCCGTATTTTGGATATTCCCTATACCCACTGAAATTTCGGATTAGGTCAATCATTCGTTTTGTTTCTTTGACTTTTTGCTCACCGTCCGGTAATTGTTTCAATCGATCTAATAACTCTTGTTCTTTTTTCAAAGCAACACGCAGTCCTTGCTCAAACTTCCGACTGCCGGCATTAGGCTCAAAGTTTTTGATGTTACTGAGAATCATCGGGACAAGTGTCGTTGGTTTTTCACTCCAACGCGGTTTAGTAATATCGATTTCTCCGACACATCGCATTCCATATTTGTTGAGATAAGCATTGACAGCTTCTCGGGCTTCCCGCCCACCATCAAACTTAACCAGTTCATTCAAAAAGTTATCTTCTTTTACATGTTGTAAATAATCAATGACTTCCGGATAAGGACGAATCACATCTGCGACATCCAGTAGCGCTAGGCCCATTTCCGAAGTAATATTGTTTGGTACAGATTGAGAAAGCGTATCTGCTACGTTTCTTTCGCCTAACCACTTGTTCATTTTTTCATTAATCCATGATGAAGCATTCATAGCAGCCATAAAGACACCCGAACTTTGTGGATCAAATAAAATCTTTTTTAATTGTTGGATATCTTCCAGAATAAAATTAAATAAATCCAGCCCTGATTTCGTTTGGATGTTTTGTTTTAACTCTTCTATCGATGTTTGACTACGCTTTATCAAATCAGAAACAATTGTCGGATTATTTTTGATTGGAGCCTCAGAGCCCACAGATGACACACTTTTATTGTTTTTACCGGAACGCTGTGCTTGCTTATCATCTGGTAACGATTTTATAAAGTCTCCCCGCGCTATGATGGTCATCAGTGCGTCTTTTAAAAGTGGATCATGTTGCCCCATGGCAGCTAATAAAACTTTTCTGCTGGCCGGTGAAGCCAGTTGTTGCGTGACATCAACAAACAACCTTCCGCCAGCTCTATACATGGGTCGGGCAGTTGTTAACTGCCACAGCGACAATCCCAATGGTTTCATGGGATCGGTCATCATCTGCTGATGACCAACAGATAGATAAACGTGATTTCCCTGATCATTTGCTTCAGGGATCGGGTATAACGTCGTGATTGGCCGACTCTGGACAATATAAAAGGTATCTTCAGCTAAACACCATTCGATGTCCTGTGGGCTGCTAAAATGTTCTTCGATCTTTCTTCCCATGCGCTCAAGCTGCAAAATCTGCTCATCCGTCAGCACTTGCCTATTCTGCCGCTCGGGCTCAATCTCCTGTTCCTTCGTCCCGCCGTCTTTTAAGGCATAAATAGCGAGCTTCTTGGCGGGTATCTTCTTATCAATAACCTTACTATTACGCACTTTATAGTTATCAGCATTCACCAAACCTGAAACCAGAGCCTCACCAAGCCCGTAACTGGCATCAATGGACAACACGTTCCTATTAGACGTGACGGGATCGGCTGTAAACAAAATTCCTGATGACTGTGGGCAGACCATCTTCTGAACAACCACGGACAGATGGACTTTATGGTGGTCAAAGCCGTTTTGAAGGCGGTAGGTTACTGCCCGCTCAGTAAACAGCGATGCCCAGCACTTGCAGATGTGCTTGAGGATTGCCTTCTTTCCAATAATGTTCAAATACGTATCCTGCTGGCCGGCAAAGGAGGCCGCCGGTAAATCTTCTGCAGTTGCGCTGGATCGTACAGCATAGGCATTTTTTTCTCCAAGCCTGGAGAGAAAGCGGGTGATCTCTTCAGTAATATCTTCAGGGATGGCTTTCCCCTCGATGACCCTGCGAATCTCACCACTCAGTTCACCGATTTTATCCCGGTCTTCCACCTTTAGAAGCGATAACTGATCAAGCAATTCATTAAGCGCCGGCGTTTCCCCAATGATTTTTTTAAAGGCTTCTGTAGAAATACAAAAGCCATCTGGTACGCGTATACCTTCAATCTTGCAAAGTTCCCCCAGATTCGCACCTTTACCACCAACAGCCATGAGTTTTGTTTTGTCAATGTCCTTAAAGCCAAGCACATAGGAACTCACGTATTTCCCCCCCATTGGAAATTTTTTGAATTTAATGAGAGTACCCCCCAAACAAATCGCATTAACAAGCTATTGCATTATAGCACCGGCAAATGCAAACAAATAGTCTGCATTTGCGGTTTTTTATATGCTCCAATTAAGATGGAGGGGTTTAACTTTCAAAAAGGTAAACCTTGAAAAGGCTAACACGATGCCAACGTACATCCATTTATAATTAAATAAAATAGTTATTTAACGAGCTGAAATAGTTCAAACAATGAAGAGGCTGTCCCCAAAGTCCAGAAATCGTTCCTATACCACAATAAGCGTTAATCATCATTTATTCTCCAGTGAGTGCCGCATACTCAAGGGCTCTTCCATACAATACTTCGGTCTGTATCGGGTTGACATGAAAGAAAGAGCGTGCAGATATTGCGAAGGTAATGCCGCCAGTTTGATCATAGATCAGATTGCGGCCCCAGATCGTCTTTGTCTTGTTGCCGAACAAAGTTATCAAGCAATGCACGCACCTCATTTGTTGACTTTGTGCTCATCAATTGGTTTCTTAATTCACTTGCCCCTCGAAAACTACGGACATAAATTTTAAAAAAGCGATGAAGAGCTGTAAACGGACGTAGCTCTAATTCTTCCGCATATTGATCATGGAGATCCAGATGCAACCTTAAGAGATCAAGCAGTTCCTTACTACTATGATCTTTCGGTTCCTTTTCAAAAGCAAATGGATTTGTAAAAACACCACGCCCAATCATTAGCCCATCCACACCATATTGATCAGCGAGTTTCAAGCCGGTTTGACGGTCAGTGACATCGCCATTAATCGTCAAAAGTGTATCTGGTGCCACTTGGTCACGAAGCTTCTTAATCTCCGGGATGAGTTCCCAGTGGGCATCGACTTTGCTCATTTCCTTTCTTGTACGCAGATGAATGGTAAGATTAGCAATGTCTTGTTTCAATATGTGTGTGAGCCAGTCGTGCCATTCGTCTACATCAGTGTAACCCAGCCTTGTCTTCACACTTACAGGCAATCCCCCTGCTTTTGTTGCTTGTATTAAATCTGCTGCGACTTCGGGACGCAAGATAAGACCGCTTCCCTTCCCATGCCTTGTCACGTTAGGTACTGGACAGCCCATATTGATATCCACACCCCTAAACCCTTGCTTCGCCAAACCAATACTCATTTGCCGAAAGTATTCAGGCTTATCCCCCCATATTTGGGCTACAATAGGTTGCTCGTCCTCTGTAAAAGTCAAACGCCCACGTACACTTTGGATCCCCTCTGGGTGACAATAACTCTCCGTGTTTGTAAACTCTGTAAAAAACACGTCAGGTTTAGCTGCTTCACTCACTACATGGCGAAAAACTACATCCGTCACTTCTTCCATTGGTGCCAGTGCAAAAAAAGGTCGTGGTAAATCACGCCAAAAATTATCGATCATAGTTAAATTCAAATCCTCACATTATGGAATACCAGAACAAAATCTTTATCCCCAAAATTGTTTTCTTAACACTTATAGCATGCTTAAGCACTTTAAAGCAAACTATATAGATTTTGAATAATTTTTATACTTAACAAAACCAAATAAGAAAAGGGCGTTTGGGACCCGGAAATCGGAAATGTTTATTTTCGTTCAGAAGTTTATTTTTTAGTTAGACAATTTTCTCTCGAGTAAAACAATTACTTATACGTGGCTCGATAAGTGCACCTTGATGTCTTGAGTGTAATTTGTCATTTTTTCGTGCTCGGAAAAAAGTCGATAGTGATTTTTGTGGAATTATCCGTTCTTGGGAACATATCCACCCGTAAGTCAATATAAATGAGAATTCGCGGTTCGCGGAAATATGTCAACGACGTTTTTTCGCATACATTCTCATAAACTCATCAGCAAATTTTTTCACGAATTCTCGATCTAAGGCAGTAGCTAGCGTTTCTTCATTATAATTTGCTGTCGCCGTCCAATTGTATGAGCCATGCATAAGGCGGACGGTATTCTGAATGGCGCGGGTCGGGAACGGTGGCATACCAGCAACATCAGCACAATTCTTCGGAATGAAAAATACATCGGCGACGCCCTTCTGCAGAAAACCTACACCGTAGACTTCCTCACCAAACAGCGTGTCAAGAACAACGGCCTTGTGCCGCAGTATTACGTGGAAAACAGCCACGAAGCCATCATTCCGCGTGAAATTTTTATGCAGGTACAGGAGGAATTGGCGCGCCGTCGCATCGTCCACACCAACCCAAATGGGAAGAACCGGGTCTTCAGCAGCAGCCACTGTCTGTCGAACATCGTTTTTTGCGGCTGCTGCAGAGAGTTTTACCGCAGGATTCATTGGTCAACCGTGGCAAGAAGTCCATCGTCTGGCGGTGCATCAGCCGTCTTGAAAACACTGGGCTATTCTGCGATACCCGTACCGTGCCGGAAGGCCAGATTGAGTAAGTGCTGGTTACTGCAATCAATCAGACATGGAGTGACAAGGATACCTTCTTCGTCACTCTGCAAAAGAACATCGAAGCCGTTCTGGAATCCGAAAAAGGCCAGCCACTTATCGATGTCGACAAGCGGCTGGCAGAACTGCAGGAGGAGCTTTTGAAGCAGACCGGTGCCCGAGCCGACTATGAGGATGTCGCCGAGAAGATTTACCGCCTACGCGAGGATAGCTTCAGCTGGAAAGCGCCGGGCGAGACGAGCAGAAAAAGCGCATCGCCGACATGGGCACTTTCCTGTGAGAACAGTCTACCGCCCTGACCGAATACGACGAGCCGCTTATCCGGCGTCTGATTGAAAAAATCACCGTCTACGAGGACAAATTCACCGTAGAATTCAAGTCCGGCGTGACGGTGGATGTGGATGAATAAAGGCAAAAGTAAACAAGGTATTTACCGAATCGTTGTATCCGTAAAGTACCTTGTCCACTTTCTAAGTTTCTAATCAAGTAGAATTTTTAATCGAAATTTATATGATACCCATATTCTGAAAGCACTTATCATATGGTCTATGTCCTGTTTATGACATAGGTGGATCAGTTTTCATTGCTAGACGGCAAAGTTTGCATGAGGGCAAAGAAATGTTTAGGCTCACCGGTACTAAAATATTCATACCAAGATTCCAGTGTGTTTGATTGAAAAACACCTAAATGCTCAATAATTTGTTTCGCCCACAACAAAGCTCCGGTGGAACTTGCAGTAATAAGGTTGTTATCCGCTACAGATGGCTTGTCTATATAAAAACTTTGCCCTTTATAACCAGGAGAAACCATTTCAAGAAATCCCGGTCCATTACTGGTATGCGGACGCTTATCCAATAGCCCAAAGTTGGCAAGCGCAGCGGTAGCCCCACAGATTGCACACACCGTAGCGCCTAAAGAGAGAAATTCGCTTGCTTTTTCGATGATAGCGCCATGCTTTGGGTCGTTCCATGTATCTGCGCCCGGTAATAGCAACATGCTTGTTTCACTCACAACAATATCATCAATTAAGCAATTGGGCACTATTGTCATCCCGCCCATTGTATTGATTGGCTCTTGAGAATAACTAACCGTTTTGAGCGATACACGTTGCGCGCCCTTTTTGAAAAATCGACCAGAATTCAGCTCCGAAATAACATGCCCCAGTTCCCAGTCCGCTAAAGTATCAAGAGCGTAAACGTAGATTGTAAACATAAATTTCCTCCATTTTCATTGATAGGTAGATTGATTTGCTTGCTTTTTTATTGTACTATGCAATCGTTGACAACAGTATGGCAACAATTTAAAATGATAACAAGAAATTTTAAAGGCGGCTATCAGATGAAAGTTGACAGGCTTGTTAGCATTATTATGATACTCCTTGATAAAGAGCGTATAGGCGCACAGGAGTTAGCAGATATGTTTGAAGTTTCACCTCGCACAATCTACCGCGACATAGACACTATCAACATGGCGGGTATTCCTGTTCGCGGGGCATCGGGAGTGGGCGGCGGCTTTGAAATCATGCAGAAATACAAGATTGATAAAAAGGTTTTTTCGACTGCCGACCTTTCCGCTATCTTGATGGGGCTTTCCAGTCTTTCCAACATGATACGAGGGGACGAACTGGTAAACGCCCTTGCGAAAGTCAAGAGTTTTATCCCCGCCGACAGAGCGAAAGACATTGAATTAAAAGCAAATCAAATATATATAGATTTAAGTCCGTGGATAGGCAACAGGAACATACAACCCTATTTAGAGATTATCAAAACAGCTTTACAGGAAAGCAAGCTACTTTCGTTTGAATATGCAGACCGCTACGGAAATAAAACCACACGAACAGCCGAGCCGTATCAGCTTGTATTGAAAAGTAGTCATTGGTATTGGCAAGGGTATTGCTATAAAAGAAATGATTTTCGCTTATTCAAACTATCCCGCACATCAAACCTACAAATACAAGAAGAATTTTTTACGCCACGAGATTATCAAAAACCGCAGTTAGATTTTTCTGATATTGTGGCAACTATGCAAACAAAAATCAAAATTCGTATTCATAAATCTGTTATGGACAGGGTACTTGATTATTGCACTTATGAAAACTTTTCGCCAGACGGTGATGAGCATTACATTGTTAGTTTTCCTTTCATAGAGAACGAATACTACTACAATATTCTTTTCAGTTTTGGGGATAAATGCGAGTGTTTAGAGCCGTTACATATCCGCGCAGAAATGAAGCGTAGAATACATGATATAGCTACCATATACGAAAGTTAATACATGGAGTAAGACGAAAAAGACAAACGAGTTGCCTTGCCCTTTTTATTCCGTTCCAACTATCAAGCCTATCAATGAACGGGTAGTGTTTTTTCGCTTTACCGCCTGCACGAGGATAAGCAGAAGCTTCAGCTGGAAAGCGCCGGGCGGGATGAGCAGAAAAAGCGTATCACCGACATGGGCACCTTCCTTCGGGAGCAACCCACCGCTCTGACGGAATACGACGAGCCGCTTGTCCGCCGGTTGATTGAAAAGGTCACCGTCTACGAGGATAAATTCACCGTGGAATTTAAATCCGGCGTGACGGTGGATGTAAATGAATAGGCAGGAAAACAAACGAGGCACTCTACGAAATCACATCGTAGGGTGCCCTTTGTAATGATTATTTTTCGATAAGTTCACTCAAGTATGGTAATGCATCTGCAACCTGAATACCCATAATTGGCAGGGGCACAAGAATAGCACTTTTTATTTCTTCTACGCTTGCACCATGTTCTTTTGCTTGCTGGATATGAAATGGCAGTCCACCATACATTTTTGTCGGCACTAATACAGAAATATAGGCGAGTTCGTGAGTCTTTTTATCAAGCGCGCTTTTTTCTGACATTTTAATCCATCTTTCTATTCAGCATAATGGCTAATAAACATTTAAGCATATTTCTGCGAAGTTGATTAGCCTATTGTATAGCTTTTTTATACCAACATCCGACCTGTTCCCACGCACATATAAAATTGAGTTAGTCTTTTAAGTGGACACACCAGAATGGGATCCCATATGAGGTGTGAAGTTTATTTAGTTCAAATTCGGAAATTTCTGACATAAAGAGTTCATGTCTGCTTCGTCTACCAATAGACCTGCGGTAATTACTTTTGGTACGTATCATCACTTTTCTTGCTAGATAATCAAATTGGATGGTCGTCTGAAAGTCATCCTGTATCTGACAGTTGAGCCTTCCATGTGGTAATTTGTTGAAAGAAGACAGTTTCATGGTGTATCACCTCCTTTCTTAGCCAGTGAGAATTAAGAAAATTTCATTCTTCTTCCCCTCTTCCACACTAACTCTCACCGAGAGGATGATATTTGTTGCGGGAAATACCTCCTATCTAAAAAAATTTTTAAGAATTTAAAAAACCTGAACGGACGTAAGCACCCGTACAGGTTTTTGTATAGACATATTCCTTTGCAGTCTTACATAATTGAATATGAGTTAGACCGTCGCTATCTCAAATTGAAAATGGTTTTTTTAAAAGGTAACTTTATTTATAACCTGCATTCCCTTCTTTTTAAATTAAGGAGGTAAATATAAGTTGTTTGTTGGGAGAAATAACAATCCCATAGTAAAGCACTCTATTCCTATTAAACTCACGTAACACTAGTAAATATCATAATTATTGGACTGTTTCTTTTCTCAGTCTCCAAAAGGCCAATAAAAAACTGACGAAACAGAGACAGATAAATAACCCTGTTACAAGTAAAACGTACAACCAATCAATAGATGTTCCCAGAATCAGACTCCGAAGGCAATTTATAATATGAGTGAACGGATTGATCATGACCGCAATCTTCAAGCCGCCTGATATACTGTTCAGTGGAACTAATGCTGTACTAGTGAAGAATACAGAAAGTACAATCAGATTCATGATCGTTTCATAAATTGCTTCATTAGGCAAACACAGACTAATCGCATATGCCAAACCTGACATAAAGAATGCCGTAAGAAAAATAAGAGGTAACATCAGAAGCAATCCAGTAAATCCAGATGTCATACGTACTGATAAGAATACAGACAGAACAAGCATAATAGCTATTTCAATGAATGAAACAAGAACTGCTTCCAGCATTTGCCCCAAAACAACAGAACTTCGTTTCACAGGTGCTATGAGTATCCTGTAGAAACTTCCTTTGGATTTCATAATAAAATTGATATAACCACCACTGCTACAAACTGCAAGTGTAACAAGCACCATAATACCGGGCAGTATAAACGCAGTATAGTTACCGCCTGATATTTGCTTCATAGACTGCTCTGCAATTGCACTGTACAATACAAGCCAAATGAGAGGCTGTATTATGGTAAGCAGTATTGAAATAGGATTTTTAAAACGCCACTTTATGTTACGCCATAAAATTACCATTGTATCCATTGGGTTACCTTCCTTCCGTCCCCGTTAACTTCAAGAACACATCTTCAAGGCTGGGCTGTGCGATTTCAATTGCCTCAAAAGGAACATTGTTTTCCAAAAGCCACTTATTTACATTTTCAAAAGTCTTTCTGCCCTCTGCAGCATCGGCAAGAATTGAGTATTTACGGATATTGATGGACGGAAGTATGTGTGTTTGAGCAAGTATCTCTGCACAATCTTTCGCTTTTTTCATATCTGAAAAGCCAATACTAAGTATGTTTTGCCGGGTATATTGCTTCAAATTTTGAGGAGTTCCCTGTACCAATTCATGACCTTCTTTTATAACACAAATGGTATCACTAAGTTGATCAGCTTCTTCAAGATAATGAGTGGTCAGGAAAATCGTTGTTTTAAAATCATCCCGAAGTTTGCACATGATTTTCCACATGGATTTTCTGGATGAAATATCCATACCAACTGTTGGTTCGTCTAAAAAAAGTATTTTAGGCATCGATACCATATTCATTGCAATATCCAATCGACGCTTTACTCCACCAGAATAGGAAGCAACTGGGAATTTTACATACTGCGACAGTCCAAAAAGATCAATCAGGGTGTTGATCCTTTTTTTCGCCGTAACATTGTCCACTTTGTAGAGCCTGCTTTGAAAGATCATATTTTCCATCAGTGACAGATGCTCATCAATAGAAATACTCTGCGCAACACAAGCGATCTGTGTTCGTCCCCAAGCAGGTTCCTTGCATAAATCTTTCCCCAACATGGTTACCTTTCCAGATGTAGGCTTGTAAAATGTTGTTAGTATGTTGATAAGAGAAGATTTACCTGCCCCATTCGGACCGAGTAGAGAAAAGATCTCTCCGCTGTTTACCGTCAAACTTAACTCGTCCAAAGCTCGGACGCCGTTTTTATACTGCTTAACCAATTTATTTATTTCAATGGCTAACATTCTACTCCTCCTCTTTAATCGGAAACAGTATTTCTGTAATATACTTTTTAGGATTTCCTTTCAGAAACATTCCCGGCCCTTTGATATAAACTTCCCTAAACGGCGGCCGTAAGGTCAGGTTATTTTCCCGCGAATAATGGTCAATTGCTACATAGGCGTTATTCATCGTTTCATAAGTACCGATATGGGTCACACAAACAGCTTTTATTCGTGGCATTTCTTTTACTGAAATACCATTACCGTTTGGGGTTTCAGCGGTAGGAACGCACAACTCCATTTCACCCATTTTCGATTTCTGATCCATGACATAGTAGCAGAAAAATGGTGCGCCGTTTGCTTTGCCCTGAATAGACTTAAATACATTCGGGAAGACTTTATTTGCTTGGGTGGCGATCCCTTTGTACTTTATAAAGGCTGCTCGAATCGGTTCGATATCTCTAAGTTCAATTTGATAGTCCATTTATTTTTCACCTCGTTCTTTCTTAACTGCAACCCAGACTTCTGCATGGCCGCCTTTTGATCTCTCATCATTTACAGGATAAACTTCTATATCCGGTAGCTCAGCGTATTCATAGCCTGAAACGGGAAGCCACTCTGTAAGAAATCGTTTAAATATGGTCTGAACGGATTCCTTAAAGTGCCCGTTATATTCAAAGATCACCCAAGTAGCGGCAGGTATCTCAAATTCAGTCATGCCTTCAGGTACAGGCTTATCCGTTGGTGCAGCTATGTAGTAATAAATATTCTGCGGATTCGTATAGGCTGTAACGCCGAGAATATAGCACGAATCCTTGTTTGTAAGTCTGCAGATTTCCGAAAACGATGTACTTTTCAGCATTTTGTCCCAAAATACGGGAACAATTTTCTGGTTTTGTTCCATATCCTCTTGTAATGCAGTCCTAACTCCAACAATCCTAATAGGAGATTTTGTCTCAATTCGATACCTCATCCTTTCACCTCCAATAATGTTAATGGAAAAACGAATACGAGGATAGGCGTTTAATGACGTTCCCTCTATACGAGCAGCAGTTGGGGCAATACCATGAACATGTTGAAATGCACGATTGAATGATGTGGGCGAAACATAACCATACTTTGAACCAATATCTATGACTTTCGCATCGCTTACCTGTAATTCAAAAGCTGCTTCTGTCATTCTCCTACGACGAACATAATCAGAAAGCGAAATACCTGCTACATAAGAAAACATTCGCTGAAAATAATAGGTTGAACAACAGGCTATTTTTGCGGCTTCCTTATAGGAAATATCATCTTTCAAGTTGTCTTCTATATAATCAATCGCTTGACTTAATCGCTTTAACCACTCCATATCACCACCCCCTTGTATAAAAGCTTAGCACAATATAAAATATGTACTTCTCTTTTGGTGTCCGGTTTTGTAAACATCAAATAATCCCCAACCTATTCATAGATGGGGATTACCAATTACATAATGAGAATCGACAGGAATAGAGACTGACCAAGATTGTGTATCCATTGAAACTATAAGGAAGATTTACTCATAAGCAAAAAAGAACAAATATTAGTTAATCACTCTTTGAAATAAAATATTGCTATTTTTAATAAAAAGAGAGTATATATCCTCTTGATGGATTTGAAATAAAGTTGCACTGTTTTGAAAAAGTTGAACCGTTTATAAAAAAGTTAAACCATTTTACCCCTTTTCGATTGAAGAGTTCTAAGTGAGTTTTAATCAAACAGTGTGTTCATTTAAAAAGCGAGGAATCCATTTTGATCAATCTTCTTCAAAATGGATTTTTTTATGTGCCCCAGAACGATGATTTGTGGGATATTTTTGATCAAACTTTATTTCAAAGTGACACAACTTTGTTTGGTAATGGAACAATTTTACAGATTAGGAATACGGTTTCATGGCTTTATTATGATTTGCCAACAACAGATTACAGTAACCAAGCTTTTTTCAAGAGATTCACTCCAAGCTGGATTTCACCAAAAGAAAGATTACTAAAGCCAAGTTTAATTAAAGGTTGATCAGTATTATTTTTAATGAAATAGGGCGAAGTAGGATACACTTTAACACCCCCATCGTAGGCGCGTTGGATTAGCTGTTCTTCTGAATGCTTCGTGTGTACTTTGACTAATATGTACAGACCAGACTGTTCGCCAATAATGGATACATTTTGCTCAAATTGTTTTTTTAATAAAGATACTAAATGTTGCATTTTTCGTTTATAAACAAGACGCATGCGCTTAATATGCCGATTCCATTCTCCTTCTTCCATAAATTTAGCCATTGTCAGTTGGCTAAGAAGTGACGTGGTACTCTCGAAATGAAGAAACTGATTTTTATAACGTTTTAAAAGTGGTTGTGGTAACACCATATAGCTTAAACGGAGTCCTGGAAGAAAAGACTTTGAGAAATTTCCGAGATAAATGACCCTTGCCGAATCAATGGAAGCGAGAGCCGGAAATGGTTGTTGCGTATAGCGAAATTCACTATCATAGTCGTCTTCGATAATGTATCCTTGCACTTGGTTAGCCCATTGAATAAGCGTTTGCCGTTGTTGAATCGGCATGCTTACCCCGTAAGGACTATGATGGGAAGGCGTGACATAGATTAATCGAGATTCCATTTGTTCAAGTTTTGAAAAATCAGCACCTGTCTCATAAACGGGTAAAGTTTCAAGCATAAAATGATGGAATTGAAAGGCGTTCCTGGCGCCATCATAGCCAGGGTCCTCTACTGTAATGCTGGGGTAATCATCCTTCAGTATAAGACCAAGATAGATAAGTATTTGTTGCGTACTACTGCCGATAACGATGGCATTTGCATCTGCTTTCATCCCACGAGACTGCAGTAAGTATTCGGAAATTTGTTCACGTAAGCACATTTCACCAAAGTGCTCCCCGTATAGAAAACTCTTTTGGAAAGTTAATACTTGATTGGACATTCTCCTCCAAATTGATAAGGGGAAATGTGTTTGATCTACCACGCCTGCTCGGAAATCAACGCGGACAGGTTTCGCTGATTCTGTTTGTTTTTTGCTGTGGGACTTTAACGCTTCTTGAAATACAAGTGGTTCTAACTCATTGACAAAATAACCTTTTCGACCTTCTCCTCGAATATAGCCTTCAGCTACAAGTTGATCATAAGCCATTAAGGTTGTATTACGACTGACTTGAAGGGAATCTGCAAGATGACGAATGGGAGGTAGTTGCTCATCGGCAAGTATGTCACCTTGCTCAATAAATGATTTAAACTGCTCGTATATTTGTTTGTATTTGGGGGAGTCATTTTTAAAAGCAAAAATGGTATTTTTCACTTAAAATCTCCTTTTGACATGTTAATTTATTTGAAATTGTATCTTATAAAATGTCAATATGTATAATAATATATCCTATATTAGAAGACAATTTCAAATTTATTAAATGTTTAGGAGGGATTGTATGTATATGCCAAAGCATTTTCAAATTATGAAAAAATGTGATTTATGACATGATTAAAGAAACTGGCTTTGCTACGCTTTTTTTTTCAAGCATCAGGGGCATCCCAATACACAAAAGATTAATTGATGAAGGAAGGATTAGAATTATGTTGACACATATTGGTACTTTGAGGGTCGAAACAGAAAGGTTAATTTTAAGAAGGTTTGAATATACAGATGATGAAAGTATGTTGAAGTATTGGGTTAGTGACCCTGCAATTCAGTCAATGTATTCTGAACCCGTTTACACAACAAAGCAGGAGGTTAAAGAACTGCTTAATAAATATATAAGTGCCTATGAAAAAGATGACTACTACAGATGGGCTATTATATTAAAGGAAACAGGTAAATGCATAGGGCAGATTGCATATTTTTTAGTAGATAACCATAATCATTTTGCAGAAGTTGAATACTGTATTGGTAGTAACTTTCAAAGAAAAGGTTTTGCCACCGAGGCTACAAAAGCTGTTATCCAATATGGCTTTGAAAAAATGAATTTACATAAAGTGCAAATATGTCATAAATCAATAAATACTGCCTCTCGCAGAGTTATTGAAAAATGTGGACTTGTTTATGAGGGAGCATTGCGAGATTTCTTCCATATGGATGGACAATATGTAGACAGACTATATTATTCAATTTTGAAAGATGAATTTATGTCAAGACAAAAATAAATTAACTACAAACAATGGAAGCTGCTGACCAGTGCAACAAGTTTAAGTGAAGCGCACAGCCTTATCGAACATCGCGCTTCGTTTAGAGGCGATAAGACGATGTCTCCGCCTAACCTTTTTGTGTATCAGTCGGACATGAACATGACGATCTGAAAGAATATTTATTTCAGGTGTCGTGTTGATAAGCATGTAGGAAAAATGATTGGGAAGAAAGAGCAATGAAACAAGAAATATAAAGATGCGAATATTAAAACAATTCTAAAGGCGTTTGACATATTGCTTACACAAGTGAACCAAAATGGTCAAACGTTATTAAAGAAGCTACATACCAAATTGCTAAGGAAGAGTCCACTTTGATCAATCCTTTTTCAAAATGGATTCTTTCTATATTGCTGTTAATCAGAATCCATTAGTTATTTTTAATCAAACTTTATTCAAAAGCTACGACAGAGCTGCATCAAGCAAATTTTGAGCAATATAGTCCGGTGTTGTTTTTGATAACTTGGAATTGAGCCATTTATAGGCAAAATGATCGCATAGAAATGAGCCACATGATTTCCAATTTTTAGCCCATCTTTCCTATGATAGAAAAGTAACCAGCAATTCTACATAAGGGAGAGGGAAAAAAGGATGATCGATATGGCTCTCTATGATCGTATCAAAATTATGAAGGAGGTTGAAGGCCTTTCTCAACGTGAGATTGCGAGAAATTTAGGGATTTCAAGAAATACGGTGAGTAAATATCTCAAACAGAAGGAGCCTCCGACCCTTGCGGTTCGGCAACGTTCGTACGGGAAGAAAGAATACTCAGAGGAAACTCAACGCATTCTGCCCGTCATCGATCAGTGGCTCCTTGAGGATCAAAAACACTGGGTCAAACAGAAACATACGGCGGCGAGAGTTTATCAACGATTGGTCGAAGAATACAACTTCAAAGGATCTGCCTCTAACATTCGTAAACTCGTTGCTCGGAGAAGGCAAAAACAGAAGGAGGTGTTCATCCCCCTTGAGTTTCAATTGGGCCTTCAATTCCAGTTCGACTGGGGTGAGGCGGATATCATCCTGAGCGGGCGGACGCAGAGAATCTTTTTGTTTTGTCTCCAGCTCTCATCTAGCCGTTTACGTTTTGTCCGAGCCTATGCCCATCAGAAACAGGAGGCTTTTTTGGATGGCTTTGTACACGCTTTTGAATTTCTGGGAGGTGTGCCGGTCGAAGGCCTCTTGGACAATTTGAAAACAGCCGTAGAGAAAATTCTGGAGGGCCGGCATCGCCTGGAACAGGAAGCGTTTATCGCGCTCCAGGCGCATTACGGATTCAAAGCCACATTCGCCAATCCCCGAAGGGGAAATGAAAAAGGCCGGATTGAAGGAACGGTCGGTTATGTCCGGCGTAACACACTCGTTCCTTTTCCAGACGTACAGTCCCTGGATGAGCTGAATGACTACCTTCTGGAGTGGTGCCAGAAAGAAGCGGAACACGTCCGTGTTCCGCATACCGATGAAACGGTGGCCCAGGTTTGGGCCAGGGAAAAGCTGACGCTCCATCCCCTACCGGAAACACCGTTTGAAGCCTGCCAACTGGTGTCCTGTCAGGTCAATCAGCTCTCCTTAATTCATGTGGAAACGAATCAGTATTCCGTTCCTTGCGTTTATGTGGGACAGGCCGTCTGGGTCAAGAAGTTCGTGGATCATCTGGTCATTGTGGCTCAGAATCAAGTGATCGCGGAGTATCCTCGTTCTTACGAACGAAATCAGCTGTTCACCCGTCTGGATCACTATCTGGAGGCGCTTCTGAAAAAACCGCGTGCCATCCGAGATGCGCTCCCCTTTCAGAGTCCGCAGATCCCTGAAGTTTTCCGGCAATTTCACCGCAAAATGCGTGAGGCTGAAGGCGCAGCTGGAGACCGCAAATTTATTCGACTTCTACTCCTTCACCGGGACTTGGGTATGGCCACATTGACCGAGGCACTGACCGAAGCGGAACGAAGGCAGAACTTCACGTACGAAGCGGTTTATGAAATCATTCAACAGGTGACCGGCAATGTGACTCGCCTGGCTGGCCAAACTTCGGAAGCCCTGCAGGGCTACAAGGTGAAAGTGACCGATATTAGTCAATACCGACAACTGGTAAGGGGGTGAACGAATGACCACGGAACTTTTATTAGATCATCTGACACGTCAGCTTAGAATGCCAACTCTGGCCAAACAGTACCGGTCTCTGGCACGAGAAGCGGAAGAACATAATCTGCGTTACGAGGACTACCTATTGGCCTTGCTTGAAGCTGAAGCTCAGAGCCGGGAAGAGAATCAGCGTCAGAGACGATTGAAACAGGCCCGCTTTCCCGTGCATAAAACGCTGGACACCTATGATTTCAGCCTGATGCCCAGTTTAAACCGAAATCATTTTCTTACTCTGGCGAAAGGTGAGTTCGTTCAAAAGAAAGAGAATGTGATCTTTCTCGGCAACAGCGGTACCGGAAAGACCCATCTGGCGATTGGCCTGGGTATTGAAATGATTCAAAACGGTTTTAAAACCAAATTTATCACGGCGTCTGAATTAGTCGAAGAGCTGCTTACAGCCTATGAGGAGCAGAAATTAAATGCGCTAGAGAAAAAATGGTTGAAGTTGGATGTGGTCATTGTAGATGAACTCGGCTATGTCCCCTTCTCCAAAACCGGGGCTGAGCTTCTGTTCCAATTCTTCTCAAGCCGATACGAGCGGGCCAGTCTGATTCTGACAACCAATCTGGAATTTAATGAATGGACGAGCTTGTTTGGCGATGAAAAGATGACTGCCGCACTCCTTGATCGGGTCACGCATCGCTGTCACATTCATCTGCTTAATGGGGAATCCTACCGATTCAGGCAGAGTATGAAACGGCAAGAAGACAAAGGGTAAGCCTGGAATTAGCGAAGGTTTAAGGGGGCAATGGCCCTCCCCGGGCCATTGCCCCCTTAAACCCATATTATCCCATTAATGGTATTTCAGTTTCATAAAGTGGCTCACTTTTAATGTGATCACTCTGGCTCAATATCATATTGACAAAAACAGGTGTAACATTTTGTTTCTTTTTTCTTGAAGAGATCTTCTTCCCTTTCCTGTCAGTACTAAGATTTTCATCAGACCAACCGGCCAACATATTATTTCGCCCAGTATCTCCAATAAATTCTGTTTCTGTTAGGTCAAGATTATACTTTTGCGCTGCTTGAAGCAGCAGTCCAGGTTTTGGCTTACGGCACGAACAGTGCTCATCCGGACATGCGGACAGATAAAGGCGTCATCAAATCCATACAACGTAAATTCGTTGTAGAAATCTTTTACTGACACTTGTCCCTTACTTATTCTTGTTTGATTCGTGCAAGCAAATATCTTTATATGATGAGTTTTTAATAAGCTGAATGTTTCTCTGCTAAATAATTCCAACATTATGTTTATTTTTATCTTAATTATTTTTTTGAACTATATAGTCTATATATCCTTGTTTTATTTTTTTACCTTCATATATTCTCTCTAAAATCCTATTTTCTTTAAATAGTATTTTCATGTCTATAAAGTGTGTTTCAGCCTCTTCACTATCATAATAAGTATGGATAACTTTCTCGTCTCCTTCACTCTGCAAAAATTCTCCTTCTCCCAATTTATCACCGTGTCCATAACGACAATCATTTATCGAAAGAAAATTTATAAAACAAATTCCTCCTGGTCTTAAGACTCTTTTTATTTCATCTATAGCCTTTGCAATATCCTCTTTTTTCATATGAAAAATAGTATTATATGAATAAATATAACTGATTGATTTATCTTCAAAAGGAAGTTCTCTAATATCTCCTTTTGAAATATTAAGTTCAACATTATGCTCTTTAGAAAAAGTTTTAGCCATTTCAATTTGTGAATGGCTTATTTCAATTCCATATGTCTTATATCCGTATTCTAAAAAAAGGGCAAGTGGTGGGCAGTTTCCTCCTGCTCCACAATCTAATATGTTCTTCTCTAAATTAATCTCATTGCAATAATTTAAAAATTTATATAACTGTGTTTGTCTATATATAACTTTCATGGAACCCTCCGTTTGTTAATTTAAATATTTCTTCAGATTACTATTAACTTATAAACTGAGAGATCAACCGTAATATAATTTATTTATGCGAATGTGATCTAAGGCACAAAAAAGCTATTTAGCATGCATATATTTATATATTTTAGTTTTTTTGATCTATCTATGATATACCTTTAATTAATCTACCGACCTGCTTATTTGGCTTTTCAACGAACATATTATATAACTTTTCGCTGAAAACAAGATACCTTTTCAAATAGTTAAAATATAATTCAAGTGTTTCGCCTGTAACCATGGGAAGATCATCGTCTTCACCTTCTTTCCCCTTTGAAGCGGAATCCTTCAATATTCCTTAGTCGCTTCCCCTTGCATCTTCCATCTGATGACCTCTTTCCTCTAATTTCAGAAAGGACATTCACGAAGCAATTAAAGATTGAACGCCTTCTGAATCAAAAGGATATAACTATTCCTCATCTTTCACTGAACGTTTTCCAGGAGCACACAACACTCGATGTGCGTAGAATGCAGTGTGTAGCTAGATAGTCAATATGAGTTAGTGGAATTCACCTTTAAATGTATCTTTTATTACACCACTGCACACATGGTGGTGTTTTTGAGTTGATTTTTTTTAATAAAAATCTAGGACATCTTTTATTTGTGACAATTCCTTTTGTATATCCTCTCTATCGATTTCAGAAAATCGAAAACTATTATAAACTTTATATTTATCGGAAAGTAATATGCTTCGTAAAATCATATAACTGCACAATCCAAAATCTCTTCTTATTCCTTTTATCCCTAGCTCTTTAAACTCTTGGTACTTACTAGAATCAAAATCAACAAAAAGAGATTTCCATAACCATTCTAAGAATTCGCTAAAAATAAAATGCGAAACGTTAGATTGAGCTATCTCATCACTCAACTCATCAATGAACTTATTTTTATTAAGCTCACTTAAATTTTCACCGAATGGTACTTGATAAATTCTATCCTTCCAAATCTTAAATTCATCACTTGTCATATTTTTAGACTGAGAACGTTCTACATATGCTAAATGGAATATTAATACAACAATAATATTTTTATATTTTATAGAGTTTAATAATAATTTAAGTTGAGGAGCAGAAAAACCATGTCCACTCATTAATATACTGTAGCTATATTTTTCTGCTTCGTTCAAAATAAACTGATTGCAATGCTTTGAATATAATTCCTTATTGATTTCTTCCAAACAAGCACTGTTTTGACCCTCAGTTTCTAATACACAGTCAAATAAAGCTTCAAATACTTCCGATACGTAATTCTGATTCTTAATCAAACCATCAATGTTGTTTAATGTATCCAGAATTGTATATATATCAGTTCTATACTCTAAATGTTCGTAATTTTTGGTGTTATTAAATATTCCCTTTAAATTATCTACTATCTTTGAAATGCATAGATTTTTAACTTCTTTGTTATTATAGATGGTATGAATTTTAGATGTGGCATAAGCCCCCCAAAAGGTATTTTTATATATTTTATTTAAATCTTTACTTTGATTCACAAACTTCTTTTCCAAATTATACAGTCTTATTAGATCCCAATTTGCAATTTGAACTATAGCTGATGGAGAATATTCAAAAAAATTAGATTGTTCTATACTATTCCACTTACCTGTGTAGTACCATCTAATTTTTTCTAAATATCTACTAAGTACAAATGATTTAATATAATTCCAGTATTTTTTGTTTGTACTATTTGAATTCACGAATTTATCAATTTTTTCAAAATTATTCTCCATAACAGTTATCTCTTTTACAAATACCAACTCTAAATACTTTTTAAATTCTGCTTCAGT
This sequence comes from Sporolactobacillus pectinivorans, assembly GCF_002802965.1. Lineage (NCBI taxonomy): Bacteria > Bacillati > Bacillota > Bacilli > Caryophanales > Sporolactobacillaceae > Sporolactobacillus > Sporolactobacillus pectinivorans. The sequence continues at coordinate 3,570,276 of NZ_NXGA01000001.1, forward strand.
ATTTTTAACCTCGTATGCTCTGTTAAAAATAAAATCTGTTAATTCGCTAGAGCTTGCTGCCTCTCCATTATAAGAATTAAAAAGATAACCAAAGCTTACTTTTAATACTTTATCAAATTCACGAGTAAAGTATTTTTTTATTTCCATTTCTATCCTAATTTTTGCAATCCAATTCTCTGATTGATAGATATTACTCATCCGAAATATATTTTTTGCCTGATAGATGGACTCAATCAATATGGCAGCACAATAAATGCAAATCATTATCATAATGGATAACCAAATAGAGTATAAACTACTACCTATTACTTTCAAATTATCAATGACGCTATTTAGCATACCGTATTCATAATGATAATTTGAAGCAATTTTCAAGACTGGAATAATAATTAGTGACCAAAGAAATAATTTAATATGCATTTCATTAAATCTTTTAATCCAAAAATTATCATATAGGTTTCTTTTTAAATTATATCCCAAATAGAAATTTTCTTTTTTGCTTGAATCCACAGTAACACTTTGTAAAAACGTTACTATAAAAGTCAATATTGTAACCAACCCTGCCGAAAAAAGAAACATTTCCTTTCCACTTAACTTATATATATCCACTTTATTTATACAGAAATACACAGCAGTTGCCATCCAAATAGAAATATTTATTAGCGGATGGATCATAATATCAATAATAAATGTAACTAATTGTACTAACCTGGAAACAAGCTTGTATGCAATAAACCACGCAAAATATTTTATTTTTTCGACCATAATTTAGTAGCTTACCCCTTCTTCGAACTATACTTCTTATTCTTTCTCTTCGTGACTTCACCATCTGAAACCACATTACTCCTCATAGTCTTTTCTACCTGTACTGCATCAAAGACTTCTTGCGTAGTGATAGCTTCATGATTATCTTTGGATAATAATAGTTCTCTTGGCTGACGGAATCTAATAATTTTGCTGATCGGATTTATTTCTCATTACTCAAGCTCTTATTATAAGCACCTTTGAGCACCCTACTTCTTTACTCTTGTCATTAATACTACCTTCTTAACGTGGGACAGGACTGCTATAAGAGGGCAATTTATTGGCCTCGTTTTGGTTATAAGGCTATAATTTATCAGATGTATGTCCTGCTTTTGCATTTTTTCTCAGAGGCTTAATATGGTTGACAAACATTTGTGTTGTTTAAGGAATTCTTAACTGAAAGAGTTTTGAAGGCGTACAGCCGATCCTTTGTCTCAAATCAAGAAGATTAAAGATACATATATTTCGAATATGATAATGTTACATATTATCATTTATCCATTACTGGGAGAGTGTGTTCAACTAAATTAATTCCTATTGTTGATACTGTATATTTTCCATCCTTCCTAATTAAATAGCCATATCTTGATCCAGTTGCATCAGTTAAATTTTGTTGCAAATTTTCTGGTATTTTGTAAGAAGCAATAGACTTGTAACAAGTATAAATATGATCTATCGTAATTTCCTTTTCATTTAAATAATTTTCAATAAAATAAACAAATATCGTTGTTTTTTGCATATTATTTTTAGGTTTCTTTTGATCAAGAAATTGTTGTAATGTAAAACCTTCTTTAGAGATTAAGTTTAAATCTTTTATGAGTCGAAGCGAAGTTACATTTGACTTTTTCTTGGATCTGTTTTTTGTAGAGTTTGCACTTTTCTTATTTTTGTTTGGATCATAAGATTCAACATATGCAATCCCATCGGCAGTTAACTCATACTGTTTCGGAGCTTTGTTCTCCGCATTAGGAGCATCCATTATCAATCCCTTTTTAATCAACGTTCCTAACAGTACGCTGTAATTTGAATACTCGCTCCTTCTTGCATCTGAATAATATCGTTTTACATCTTCAGATGAGAACATGCGAGTGCTATTTTTCCCCTCATCAAAATATATTGCAATTAGTGTGAAGTCTTGGTCATTCAGTACACCATATTTTTTAATAAATGAAGATAAACTTACCCTTGATAAATCTTCATCTAAAGCAGTACTACGAACTGTTGACTCATCTATATCAATTGGTAAAAGCTTTCGATGACTTTCATCTTCAAAATATGATTTTTCTCTTATCACCCCACGTGTACGTGCTATTGCATCAACAGCAGCCGGAAGAAGTGCATTTAAAAAAACATTTCTCTCACGTTCGACGACTTCGGCAGATCCATCCGCTTCAAACTCAATTTCTCCAATTTTAAACTTCACATGGTTTTCCATTGTTATGCTCCTCCTTATTACATAAGTCCAGATTTATTATAAAGTTCTTCTAACATTACGCGATAACTAAGCTTAATATCATCAATGTCCTTTCTGCCAGCAGAATATGTAATATTATGTGCTGAAAAATTACCAACTTTTCTAAACGTATCAAACTCGTTTTTAATTCGTGACAGCTTTAGTATTTTGTTACTTTTTGCATTTCTTATAATTTTGTCAAGCATGAGATATCCCGAACCAGAAGGATCTCTGATTTCATCATCAATATGTAATTTCTGATATGAAAGTACAAGCATAACTTCAAATAATCGTCGCATTAATACAGCACAAGCATCATAACAGTTATATGCATATGAATGATTGATTTGCATTATTAAACGATCTATATATTTGCGCTTACCACAAAATTTGTCTTCATCTATAATTTCACTTGATGATTCTATCGTTTCTGTATCGTTCCATGACACCCCAATTTCTTTTTCAAGTTTTTGAAGAATAGCGGGTATAAATTCGAGGACGTTTTTTGTATTCTTGACAGGAAACAATACTTTGTCTTTGCTCTTTGTAAGTTTTTCCTTAAGTCGAGAAGAGTTGGGAATATTAAATCCGCATTTTTTCATTAATTCTGTAATTATTACCATAGTGAACTTCGATTCACCGGTTTCTTTATAATGATAAAAGCACAACAGCTTAGCACGTTCTACTTCTTTTTTGTTTTTCAGATCAGCTAACTCTATAAAATCAAATATTTGCATATAATTTCCTCTTAATTTAATTATTCTATTTTCAATAAATAATGTAAGGATCGGTGACAGGAAATCAGAAGAAGGATATGCACTCTACCAATACTTTTATTGAAAAATCACCACGCCTTTTCTTCGCATCCTTACACGTCTGCCCATTAAGCCCCAAAACACTTGGTAACGATACTTAATCACCCAGATCGCGTAATATTTAATGTCATAAACCGCATGACCACTTTTCTAATAGCCGTCCATTACTTTTCACCTTTTAAAAAAGTATAAAAATAAAAAAATATGGCTAAAAGTAAATAATACCTAAGTCGGTAGGTCTAGCACCTGTTTCTTAAACTAAATAATCAGTACTTTATAATCATTAATGTTATTTTACAACAAAAAAAGCATAGATCATAGTAAATATGACAAATTATAGGTACTATTCACTCAATCCATTTCAACAACTACTCAATTAGTAAATACCTTGAAAAAGGAGTGAACGTCATGACCTACTGGAACCAATCCATTCCCCAAATCACCAATGATCAAAGAATCGAAATATATGAGGGTATATGGAATAAACCAATAAAAAAGGTAGCAAAAAAGTATGGCATCTCAGATACTACTCTAAGAAAAAGATGTGGGCTGTATGGAATTCCTCTTCCATGTGCAGGTTACTGGGCAAAAAAGAATTATGGAAAAGACGTTAAAGTTACACCACTGCCACCTGTTGCTAACCATTCAAAAGTTTATGTAACCAACTATCATTTGAAATTTATTTCTGGATTAGACGATTATAGTTATGATGCCCTTCAAAATCTAAATCCGTTAGAAATTTTGTCTGATTCTTCAAGATCCCTTCTCACTCAAAAATTACAGAAGGTGGGTGTTTTTGTTAATCCTGATACCTATCATGAATACATAAAGAAGCAAATCCAAGATGATAAGAACAAGAAATTAAAAGCGGAGGCATTAAGCAAATTATCGAAAAAAAGGATCCAGTCCCTTACTGTTCATGACCGCATAAGGCGCTTTCAGAAGCCGTCGCTTCTCATTCTTCACCCATGAAATGCTTGCCTTCAATGTGTTGCCGTTTTTTTAATCCACGGCAAAGGTTCCATCTGCCTCCGTAAACAAAAAATCCGGCTGCCGCTCTCCATCAAAGTCTCCATGGGCAACTTGGATCGCACGCTCATGACCCTTCTTTTCTTGAGCTTCGCCGACGGCGTGAACACAACGCATGACCGTGGTGTGACTCATTTGAACTTGAGTCCAATTCGCTAAGGGTTTCACAACCTCCCGACAGGTCATATGGCTCGCTAAAGTCGCGGTTTCATTCACCATGGGGCGAGTACCGCATTGTGTTTTCTCAATTCCAGAAGGTCGTCAAACAGATAACACGCGTGACTCTCAAAGTTCACCAAACACGTGTGATATACAACGTCACGGGTCCAAATAGAAATTGAAACACCCGTTGATCCTTATGGCTGTCTACTTTCCAGCCCTACGCCTGTTTCTCATGGGTAATCGTCTGATCAAGTAAAGAAAAATCCCTTTCAACACTCCGCCTAATGAATTGATACATATAAGATGGCCGATTCCTCAAACGCCAAAAGATTCGTTTGGTTCTTCCAAATTTCTAATAAATCTTCTATACTATCCATGTGAGAAGGCTTTTATTCCTGATGCATTCACCTTGGTCGGTACAGAATAAGGAGCCTTATCCTTTTCGTCCAGTCAAAAAAGGATAAGGGACACGTTCACATTCCAGTGGTTCATAAAGGTAAATATTATGAACCACAAAACCAAATCCGATACCGGTGAAACAAGGACGAACGCTCCTACACTTTCTACATTTCTTCTTCAATAACAATAAGCCTTGAATCTCTTAGTTTACAGTTGTATGAATATTTACTTTTTTTCATTTCCCCTGCAAAGCATAAATAAAAGATTTGTGCATCTTCTTTCTCAGTCGGAATTACATCAAGCACGTCATTTAAATAATTATAAACATTTGTGGATATAGAGAGGTCACAAATTAGTTTTCTGCTATCCAAATTTAGAATTTTTAAGTAATATACTTTTACTCCCATCTCTCCACTTGGAATATATTTATAGAGATACAATGCACATTTACCATAATATATTTTAGTGTTATCTATCTCGTCATCAAACGTTCCCGAATACAAACTTTTATGTGGTAGATATTTTTTCTTATTTCCTTCTGTTGTAATATTGAAAAAATCTTTTTTGTGCCTTCCTTTAGAGTTTGCTCCTGAAGACTCCACATCTCCTAACTTATTAGTGCTTTTAAGCATTTTGTTCATACAACATACTAATCGATTTTTCATGTCTGTATCATTCAAATCTTTATAAAATGTTTTCGTTTCTCGTTTACTGGCTTTTTCAAGCCTGTAAGAACAAGCATCATCATGCTTGTCCATATCAGACTCAATCACTTTGAAATACCTGCGTTCATTTCCCTTAGCAACTGTAAGGGGTGCTAAGTTGCAAAGAGGGCAAAACATATGTCCTTCATATTTTTCAATGGCTTCTTGATGGTTTTCATCATATAGATCCCAATAAACACTTGCAGGATAATTTTTGTCGTTTTCAAAATAAAATTCTTCATATTTGCTCTTCACTTAGTCACCAACTTTCCTCTTATGGCCAATAGTCTAAACAATGTTGCGAAGTGTCCATATGATGTTGCTTGATAAGTTTTCGTAACCCCACTAACACAGGTGTTTTATACGATTAGTGTAGTTCTCCAAATTACCCAAACCCCATCTTTCAAGAGTTTTTCACATCTCACTCAGATATCCTAGACATCAACACCATGCACCCCACATGTGACAGGGCTGTTATAAGAGGACAATTTATTGGTCTCGTTATGGTTATGGGGGGACAATTTATCAGTGGCATGTCTTGCTTTAGCATTTTTTCTCAGTGGCTTAAATTTCTTGCCATTCAAATGATTTTTCAGGCCCATTTTATAGACAAAGGTGAGTTGTGCCGGATCTTTATTGCCGTCTTCATCATAACCGCCGACAATAACTTTCTCTACGATGCTCTCAAAAGTAAATCGATCAAATTGATTCAGCGCCTTATTCTGTTCTAGGGTCTTCTTGAATTCCTTCAAACGTTGCTTAATGTCCTTCTCATGGCCGGCTGTTTCCTGAAGTTTCTGTTGCTCGCTTGAAAGCTGTTCCTGCTTTTCAATCAATGCAGCATACTTTGGCTCGTACATTTCTTTCCCGATGGTTGCTTCCAGAAGCATGTCCACCAGCTTGTTTTTCTTACTCTCGGCAGTAGCGATCTCTTTCTCTAACGCAGCAAGCTGTTTATTCACCGTGCTACTGCTTAACGTTTCGTCTATTCTTTGAAGAAATTCATTCAATAGTTCTTTGTCATCGCTGCAAAGCAAACGATAACTTTCAACAAAAGCATCCTCAATCGCTTTTTCGGATATACCCTTGCTATCCGGACAAAACTTCTTGCCTTTTTTGGTTGCTGCGACGCACTGCCAGATCACCTTGTTGTACTTGGAACCACTATGCCAGTGACGTCTTGATAAATTGCTGCCACAGAAGCCGCATTCCAGCAGACAGCTGAACGCATATTTCCGGCTGAATTTTTCTCGCTTACCAACTCCTGTCGTCCGCGCGCTGTTTCTCTTATTAAGAATCCTTTGGGCGTTTTCAAAAACTTCTTCACAAACAATCGGCTCGTGATGATGACGAATGTAAAATTGATCCTCTTCGCCCATATTTTCGAGTCGTCGTTTTGAAATCGGATCAACCGTAAATGTCTTACCGAGTAATAAATCTCCTTTATACTTCTCGTTCTTAATAATCCCGAGCACTGTCGTCGGTACCCATGTTGCACTTCCATGTTTCGTCTTGTAACCAAGGTTCTCCAATTCATGCCCGATCACGGAGCCACCGGCACCCTCAACATATCGGTTGAAAATATATCTGACAATCTCTGCTTCTTCTTCATTGATGGTAATCGTCTTATCTTCCGGATGATAGTCATAGCCGAGGCAACCTTGAAAGCCGACCAATTCCCCACGCTTCATTTTCATTTTTAAGCCTTTTTTGACGTTTGCGGAAATGTTCTCCACTTCCTGCTGAGCTACCGAACTGAGTACAACAAGCAGAAGTTCCCCATCCATGGTCAGCGTATTGATCTTTTCATCCTCAAAATAGACAGCGATGTTCTTTCCCTTCAACATCCGAACATATTTCAGCGTATCCAATGTATTCCTGGCAAATCTTGAAATGGATTTGGTAATGACCATATCAATGTCACCATTCATACAGTCATTAATCATACGCTGAAAATTTTCACGTTTCGTTACTTGCGTCCCCGTAATAGCTTCATCTGCATAGATATCAACTAGAACCCATTCTTTCTTCTGGTTAATCAAATCCGTGTAATAACTCACTTGTGACTTGTAACTATTCAGCTGGTCTTCATCGTTCGTACTGACCCGACAATACGCAGCCACACGCAAACGCTCGATGGATTTGCCACGTAAACGCTTTGACAAACCACTTGTTGCTTTTATCACTTCGACTTCCTGCATATAACTCACCTCTTTTTGTGTCCCCATTATATTTTAATAATATTATCCAGGGATTCACAATTCAAACGGTTATATCTGAAAATATTCTATAGTCCTTCATTAACCGGTTTTTCACAAGTTGGTATTCTTTTTGAGAAATCAATTCACTCGAAAGCAGTTGATTTAACATAGCCAGCTGCATACTGTATCGAATCAACTTTTCATTTTTCTCCACTCAAAAACCTCCTTGTTTCTAAAAAATCTAAGCAAATCGGACGGCTTTGGCAAGCGCCACAGGAGTTTCACCTTATCCCATTCTCGTGGGGTACCGCCCAATGTCGTGCAGACGTTCAAGGCGGGTGTATCATTATACCGATCAGCAGGTCTTGGCAGTGATCTTGCCAAAGGTCACTTGCGGTTCACTGGAAGAGTCGCTCATCTCAAATTATTATATTTGGAGATCATGGCGTTCCAATCCGCTGGCTCGCTGCATATCGAATGTGTCCGATTGCTCTATACTACGTGCCATACAAGGCGCGTTTTCTTTTTCAAAGAACGGGAATAGGCCTTGTCAGCCTATCGAAGCATGCTGAGTAAAGTTTTAGTAAGAAGACAATTCACCGTCAAAAAATAAATATGGTAAGTTGTCTGCTCAACATTCTCCTTAAGATGGATGAAGGATAGCTTACTGAAATGTACGCGTCCTTCTTCTAAAGAGAACTCATTGCCCCTTGCTCACAATGACTCTCACCGAGAAGAGGATATTTGTTGCAAGATTAAATACGAAAGTCGGGTTGAACTAAAAAGTAAGTGCTAAATACCCCCCCATCTACGTAAAATCACCACCTCTCAAATATGAAAAATCCCTCATTTTGAGGGATTGAGAAAATTAATATTTATTTTAGCAACTTTATACTTTTCAAATTCTTTTAATCTTTTAACCAAATCGTCATATGGTAAATTCGTAATATTTAGGTTCAGCTTATCCTTGTTTTTCTCCAATTCATCATCGTTATTTAAATTAGTAACAATAGGTAACCCCATAATTTTAGCTTTATTCAAAAGTTCAAAGTAAGGAGTACATTTTGAAAAAAAATCTTCATGTATCGAAACTAAAGCAGCTTGATATAGCCTAAACATACAACCAGTAAAAGTCTTTAATACTGGCATAACAGGTAATCTTTCCGGTTTTCTTTTAAGATCTTCTAAAACCACTGGTTTCCAATCAAAATTTGCATTCAAAAGTATGTTTTTTTGAAAATCGATTCTTAATTCGTCAGGCTGACCCACAGATTGCTTAAAATTTATATGAAGAGTTTGCTTTCCTATGTGTTGAGTAAAGTTTCTAAATTGATATAAAAACCTATATTCAAACCGTTCTTCATACTCCTTATGAGTTGCTTCTTTCCAAATTAAAAAATTTTCCCCATCTTCTCCATAAACGTTTTTTAGAAGTGCTTCGGTATGATCAATAAACATTTTTGCACTCGAAAGGTAATTAATCAGTAATCTATTAAAATTGAGAGAAACATCCTTTAATTTTTCATAAGTGTTTAATTTTTGCTTATTTAAGTATTGATAATAATTATAGATGTCAGTAGAATTATTGATCGACATTAAAAACAATAATTGAATTCCATCAAAAATATTCGTTTGATTCTTTAGGCAATCAAAGATATCTTGATCATGTTTACTCACTTTCCTCAATAGTATCAATTCCTTGTTCCTGAAATACCCTAGCTTTTTAATCATTCAAACGATCCTCTCAACTATCAATTTTTGACTATTAGACCAACAAAAATCAGCCATAAACCGGATAAAACCACGCATTTGCATCGTTACGGCTCATCGGGAAGACACTCTATCGAAGGATTGCTATAAGAGAATATGTGTCCGCTATAATTTCGATGTAGCTGCATTATAAGATTATCCTCAACATCCATCCACTCAAGCCTGTCAAAGCCCATAGCCTGATGCCATCTAGCTGTTATTTGTCCAAATATGGTACCCATCTGGTCAACTACAATGAACTCAACTATTCTTCGTCCGTCATGCGATACGATCGACCGACCAGGTTCTGACGCATGTCAGAAATGTTCTGATTCCTTGTAGAAGATACTCGTCTCGGATCGAACTGACCTGATCAGTGAGGGCAGTTTGATACTTTGAAAAGATGATACAAGTCTAAGTAATCTTCCCGAATTTTAAAATGGAAAAAAACAAATCAAAACTCCTATTTAGAGGGCAATGAGAACAATATCAAATTTATTTATTCACCACTATACTTCCAGTTTTTAATAAACAATAGTTTATCTTTAGAAAGTTGTAATACTCTATTTTTTGTGATTGTTTGTGCAGTCTCAGGATTATAAGAATTAATTTTATCAATTGCAATAAATATTTGTTTTTCACTTTCATTGTACAATTTAACTATATTTTCAAACGCTGGATTCTCAATATTTTTCAGTAAAGGTAAGTCGTGGGCTATTGCAGGTAAGCAAGTTAATTCCAGTATTGTCAAATCAAAAGTAATTAAGTTAGCAAATGCGGTGCCCGTACCTGTATCTCCATCTGTATTAAATAGATATTTATCACCTTTAATTTGTAAAGTTGGGGCACGTCTTTTGTCTTTGTAGATTTGGTTATTTAATTTACTCATCTGATCATTGATTTTATTACACATTTCATCCTGAAGTTCTTGTTTATGGCTTTTCAACTCATCAGAGTCTGACTTTATAGAATTCGAGATATCTATTTTCTTAGTATAATATCCATTTGCATTTTTTAGCTGTTTAATCTCCGAAGCTAATTGAATTACTCTATCAATCGCAAATTTTGGCGCATTGTTTATGCTCAACTTAGAATTAATCTCTGTATCAATACTACTAATTTGATCTGATATCTGTTTTATTTGAGTATTAAGTTCTTTTTTTGTTTTTTTAAGTTCCTCTTCTAGAATTTTTGTTAAAGATGAATGAAAGGAATCAATCTTTTTAATCTCATCAACATTTGTATCAGGAAAGAATTTTTTGAGGTTTGATAACTCTGGCTCAAGATTAATACTACTATGTGCGATATTAACTAATGTACGTTTTAGCCTATTTTCAAGAAGATTTTTTTTAACTGTTAGATCACTCTTTTTTGATTGTAATGATAGCACTTCTTTAGAAACTAGAGCTTCAATTTCAATGGATGCAGTAAGAATACTTTTTTTTAATTTATTAAGTTCATCATTTAAGCCATCAATTTTTTTGTCGTTTATTTTGAACAATTTCTTTGTTAATTTTGGAATCAAATTTTTCTTTGCTGCATCTTCTAGAATTTTCTTTTCTTCTTTAAGATTTTTAATCCGCATTTCTAATTCTTTAATACTGGTATATTTATTAAATAATTTCAACAATGCAATAATTGATGATCGTGCAGTTTCTTTCTCAAAGTATTGAATAGGTTTTTTTTCGTTAAGATTTTCTTTTCCATAAACACGAAAGTATCTACCAACCATATCTCTAAATGTGAGGTCTTCAATTTCTGCATTATATTTTTTTTGTAAAAGCGATGTGAATTGGTTAATTGACAGTACTTTGACGTTCAAATATTTCTCATTACAGAGTGAAACATGATCCGGATCTTCTGTAGAACGTATAAAATATAGTTTTTCGCCTGTAAAATCAAATTCAAATTTAAAAGAATGATGTCCTAAATTAACTACTACATCTTTGTTTTTACTTATATAATCCCTTCCACCAAACACAAAATCGATAATCATTAACATATTTGATTTTCCAATGGAATTAGAGGCGAGTTCATCTCCGACAATGGTGTTTAATCCTGAATGAAATAAAATTTCTTTCTGAGTGAATTTACTACATTCAATTTTTCTCAACATATTTTATTACCTTCTCATCCGGATCAAGTTCAATTTTTTTTATCGCAAAAAGAACATCTAATGTTAAAATAAATTGATTAATATCTTCAAACTTACTACTAAGATCATTAAAAAGTTGCTCTATATTTATTTTTCTTTCTAAGTTTAAAGATTCTAGCACATATGTCATTTTTGCGATTATACTACTTTGAAATGGAATTAATTTATTTGGCAAGATCATGAAAATACCTCACAGTCTTGTATAAAAAATGCAATCACAATTTCACACGCTCGTTTTGAATAGTGATTTGTTTTTTCATCTAACCAGTCAATTAAAGTATTATAAATATAATTTTGATCAGTATTTATTTGCTTACATTTAATATAAAATCCCTTAACTTGTGTAGCAATAAGTTCAAACGTAGATGGATCTAGTTTGTCAATTTCAATAAAATTATTTCTAACGAAAGAAAAATAGTCAACCACATCATTTGTAATTGTTCTTTTTATTAGATAGGGCATTGATTCATTAACTTTGTCATCAACTTTTAATGATGTGTAGCTAAGTGGTACTAATAGCTTGTCAATATTAGATTCATTTAGCATTTTTAATATATGTGAAATTTGGTGCTCTATGTTGAACAAGCTAAACTCTTTTTCAGCTTCTTTTTTTTCAATTAATCTTTTTTTTAATTGGTACCATTTCTGATATTCATCTATTGTGCGTGGAGTATCGAATATTCTATGACATTGTTTACATACTGCTATTACGTTATTTAAATCATTAACATCCTCACTTAATTTTTTTTCATTTTTTAATAATTCTCTTTCTTCAGGGCGAGGATTAGCGGGATAAATATGTGCTATTTCAAAAGTTTTATGTATATTACTTCCTTTTTTATGGGTCAAATTCCCCCCACAAATTGGACATCTACCATCAACCTCTTGAAATAATACTAATTTTTCATTTTCTGAAAATAATCTTCTATTATCTTGCACTACTTAACACCATCCAATCCCAATTTCTTAAATTACTTACCAATAGATTGAATACTGTTTAACTTTTTATTTTAGGAATTAGTCTTTTTTTAAGATCCTCTTCAACTTTTAATATCATATACTCGACTTGATCACCCCGATAAACAATTGAGGTTTCATAGCGACACCACGGGTCAGTCTCCTTACGACGAGCAGAAAACCAATTAAATGAACCTTCAATTAACATAGAATGATCTCGCCATAAAGACTTATTATGAATTCGTTTTGCAAAAATCACGTTAATTCCTAATTTCCCCAACAATTGTAGTGCTTCCGAAAAGAACAATCTTGGTGACCCATCTTTTTGATTCAGTTGAGGATCTGTGTAAACCGTAATGGATTTTCCATTATCTATAGCATCTTTTAAAGATTTTTCTAAAGGTTCATCTTTAATCACGATTGAAGAAAGAAAAGGAGACACAATAGTAAGTTCCTTCTTGGCTGTTTGCACACATCGAAGTAATGCAGCATTATGAGAAGGAACATCGCGGAGATATATGATATCTCTTGAATCTTCGATGAATTTATTAGGTATTTTTACGTTTTTAATCTCATTTTTTTCATTCGCGAATAAATAACGAGCCAGTTTACCTGATGGAGCAGGTGACTCTGAATTAAAAATTCCCATATCCCCAAAGACAAGAAAACTATCCTTGGCTCTCGATACTGCAACGTTGAGCATATTGACACCATGATCAAAAAAATAACCTGAGGTCGTATGAATATCATATACCGGAGAAAAAATAATAATGGGTCGTTCGGCTCCTTGTAATGCATGGACAGTTCCGACAACAACTTTCTCATAACCCTTTCTCTTTAATTTGTTCTGTATATCTTTTCTCTGTTTGGTAAACGGTGTAATTACAGCAATAATTTCATCTAGGCTTTTATTCGGGTAGAGCTTTTGTAAAAACAATTTATTATCCAAAATCCAATGAACAATTACATCTGCCTCTATTGGATTATTATGGCTTCCTCCGGAACTTTGCATTGTTCCCGGAATATGTGCATAACCCAGCGGTGGGAGCGGATAATTCGTGTTACTTTTTCTTCTAGGTTCCAATCTTCCCTGATAGGCCAGCTCATTACAATATTGTATGATCTCAGGAACACATCGACGATGTTCTGTCAGGTATAAGCCACGAATATCTTCAAATTTCTGGTATCTACTCGCACGTTGAGCAATAACCATGACCGAACCACTTGAAGCTGCCAATCCTTTATCAAAAAAATTGTCCATCTCCTCTAAGGAAGCCGCTCCTGAGCTAATGATATTGGCAACGTCGACGGTTTTAGGAATATCCCAAATCGGTTTAATTTGAAAGATATCCCCCACTGCTAATGCTTTTTTTGCAAGCGCAAACGAAGCTCCTGCAATCTCTGGCCTCACTTGACCAGCTTCATCTACAATCAACAGGTCAATATACTCATAGAGCGGGATATTTTTACCTTGCCATGCTTGAAAGAATCTCGGTAGTGAATGGAAAGTTGAAACAAAACAGGGTGTCAATTTTGCATATCTATGCCATCTTTTTTTTTGTTTTCTTTCTGCCTTGCTTTCATTGTAAGAAGTAGAAATTTGTTCACGTATTTCTAATAACCATTGCCCCTCCCAGTAATGCGTTGCCAATTTAAACGCTTTATACCTGGTTTTTGTATCCAATTCTTCAAGAAAGTCAGAATTGCTAGTTTCTAAATTGAGAAGTACCATGTAGTCGTGTTGACGACTCTTCATTTCTATTATCTTTTTATATAGATGTTGTATCTCTTCCAATTTTCCTGATTCATCGTTCAGGGAGCGCTTTCCTTCCTTCAGAAGGGATTGAATATAGCTTTCAAAATCTTGATCTTTATCGATGGGGAGTTGATGAAGCAAAAAAAATCCTTTGTTTCTTAAAGTTCTTTTTCTCCGAACAAACGGGATAATAGAAAAAGCAGAATACCACCAAGGTTCTGATACGTTAAAAGTATTCCATTCAATCTCAAGATCTTTGAATTTCTGCAATTCATTTTCTATTCGCTCGATTTTCTTTTTCTGCTGTTCCCTTGCCATATCAATTCCATCAGGATACTTATCATAAATTTTAGCATTTAATAGAGCAAATTGATGGACTGTTTCTACAAATCTCTGCATCAGATCGATGTTCGTTTTGATCTCTTGATGGATAAAGCTTACCGCTGAAGCCAAGTTATGAAATTCTTTTCGAGCATAGGTTTCACATTGTTTTATATAGTACTCTTCTGCTCTTCTGACATAGGTATCTGTCTCAATACTATGTGGAAAGTCAGTCTCATCATTCTTGTTTTCTTTACTGCTTGTATTAATCGAGACCATCTGCCAATTAGAACTTTTGCTTTTATTATATGCTGTTGCTGAAGGTAAATAGAGACCGTAGCTATGTATATCCGGTAGCCATCTTCCTTGCAAAGGATTAGGTACTTCCTCTACTTTTCCAAAGCTCTCAATAATATTTGTTACCGCCTGATTGTTAGTGGAAGTTGCTACAATAATCGGAGGATCAGTTTCCTTATAAGCGGCTTCAACCCACAAAGAAGCGACAATACTTTGTAATAATGTCGTTTTTCCGGTTCCAGGTGGACCATTTATCGCCAAAATATCTCCTTTATCAAGGGTACTAAAATGATGAATAGCTTCCCGTTGAGAGGGAGAGACAGGAAAATGATTGGACATCTGACCGCGGTGGTACTTAGCAATATCAAACGAATCCCACTGATTAAGTAAGGGTACTGTTACTTTATCTTCTTGATCAAGATATCGGGTTAGTAATTGAGGAATTTGCTCTCTTTTGAGAAGCTCATCATACAATTGAATAATTGCGCTTGACATACTAGATGCAACACCGTCGTCCTCACTTCTAGTCAATATTTTAGCTGTTTTCATTCTTTGATAATCTTCTAATGCAAAGTCGTCAATCTTTTGACTTGTAACAGAAGAAAACATTTTTTCCACAAAGCTCCACAAATCTTTCCAAGAATCAATTTGTGCTGAATTTACTGTCAAGAATTGGTCCAAGTCGCTAACATTTCCAATAATTGGTGTGTCTCCAAAACAAGGCTCCAAATAGTTTCTTGAAATCCATGGCAGAATTTCTTGATCTACAAAAAGTTCTCCAGCTTTATTTAATTTGGCTGGAACCCAAATTGGAATAACTGTTTCATATAAATTCCCTTTTGATTTTCCGTGATCATATTTTGATTTCAGAACTAAAGGACACAGTAGAACGTGAATTCCATTATTCAGACTACGTTCTCCATTTTTCATATTTGATTTAAAAAGACGTGTTACGATTACTTCATCATCAATTTTTCCGCTTCGAATAAATGATAGATCGGTGTCTGGAAACTCAGACAAATTTATATCTAATGACAAAAGATCAGCATCAGCTAAACTGTTTCGCCAATAATTGAGCATTTCTTTTACCTTTTCCATCTAACTCACTTCCCTGAAACTATTACTATTTATAAAGTATCTATTTTTTGATTGCGACATATTTTCAAATAATCTTTATATGTCAAATGATTATTCTCAAATATACGGATTGCCTCATCCCTCCATAACATATCTCCTTCCCCCGGGAAAGAGGAAATCAAATCTCGAAGAATTGAAATGGCATCTGTAGCAAATGTCAGAAAATCCTCTCTCTTTACATAATAGAGATTATCCGTATAATCTTTAGCAGCTGAATCTATTTTTTTCGCAGTAGTAATAAATATTTGTATTACTTCAGCACCTTTATCCAATTCACTTTCATTCTTTTTTATCCAATTAAGATGACTATTTGCTTCTGTAATGTGTCTTGGCGGAATTTCCTTTTCTTTGTTTGTATAAATTTTATCCTCCGAAACGATACATAAATGCCTGTCAATTATCCACCATGGATCTGGTGCCGTAGAAACTTTACTATTCTTAGATATATATCCTAAAAAGTTACCTAATTCCTGATGTCCTCGTTCAAATAAGGTTCCATCATTACTTGATAGTTGACTAATAACTTCCTTAGCCTTAATTTCAAATCTATTATCAACATTAAGATTATTATCCATGATGTAACTTTCAATTCTAATAATCATTTCTTGCATTCTACTATTATAAATATCGTCCGAATCACTATTATTGTTTTCATTAGTCAGTAACTTCTTAAACCATGTAATCGAATTTGTTAAATCGGAAGCCTTTTGCATCGATTCAATTGCATTATTTAAATAAAGTTGACTTTTTCCAAGCTCAGCATATATTTGATAATTTAAATAGCCCTTAATGTAATACCAAAAACCACGCAGACCTCTCAAAGGATTTTTGCTTAATGCTGCTATTATGTTGTCAACTTGGATCAACGCTCCTTCATAATCTTCTTTCCACAGATAAAATTGATATTTCACCTCATATTTAGCTGAATTTTGAAGAATTGTATTTAGTTCAGTTTCGGTACCACTATTTGACGATGAGATTATTGAATCTCTTTTGTGAATAATAACTTTTTCGGCACCCTGCCATTCAGAATCATCTTTGTCCTTTTCTAAAAAAAGCTTTAACATTTTATAAATATTTACTTCATCTTTATAATTTTTCATTAAATCAATTGAAACAAGAAGTTCAGCTTGGATTTCTGGTAAAAATCGTTTAATTTTTTTTGGAGATATTAACTCATTTTCAAGCTTATTATCTAATACTAATACTGCTTCAAAGTCAGTTTCAGATCTCGTGCATCTCCCTATAGCTTGTATAATCCTTGTTCGGATTCTCTCCTCAAAAAGAACATTTGAAGCGAGTCTTGAAATTATAAACTTTTCTTGTATATCGCTAGCATTAGGGAAATCCGTTATCACCATAAGTCTACATTTATTCTCATCTAAATCCACGCCATCGTAACGATTAGCAAGAACTGCAACTGCATTTTCGTCCGTTATGAACTCATTCATTTTATTCTCTAATTCTTTTCCAGAATATGTTTCACAAATTCCATTAAACATATCAATGATTTCTTTCTCACGATGATCATCCTTTACAAGGAACAAAATACGTGGTTGTATTTTTTTTAATTTATGAAAAAAGGCAACTCGATTTTCCTTGGAGATTGTCTGATTAGGGAAGATAAATAATCTTCTCCCTAAAGCACGGTTTTTGAAATCACTTACCATTGGTAAGCGAAAAACATCAGAAATTCCAGTTATTCTCTCTAACTCGCCGCTTTCTCCTAGTGTTGCCGACATATATATTCTTTGTTTTGCGTTAAAAAAGGCAGGGTTTGTATAAGTCGGAGGAATAAATGGACGAATTAGTATTTTTTTATTTGCTAAAAAAATATTACACGCCTTTAAGTGCCCTCTTAAATTTTGCCATGGATAATATAGTTTATTATCTTTATTACAATAGGTGTCAAAGATCGTTGTTAACTCATTAATGATATCTAACACTCTAATATTCGGATAGATATCATACCAATTTTGATCTCCGTTATTCTCAACTAACTTTAATAATGAATCTTCATTAATTCCTTTACGGAATAATTTTGCCAATGTAATAAACAGCTGTTCATTGTTTTCCTTGTCAACTTCAATACTCCAATTTTTAGAAATAT
Source organism: Sporolactobacillus pectinivorans (assembly GCF_002802965.1). NCBI lineage: Bacteria > Bacillati > Bacillota > Bacilli > Caryophanales > Sporolactobacillaceae > Sporolactobacillus > Sporolactobacillus pectinivorans. The sequence continues at coordinate 3,588,325 of NZ_NXGA01000001.1, forward strand.
AATTTTCTGAGCTATGTGCATCATCAAAGATCAATACGTCAGCATCTCTAAAAAAGGAGTTTGTATTAAAGATTGAACTATAATTAGTAATCGCTATTGTTTTCGCTGTATTGTAATCAACGTTGTTTTCATAATCATAATCATTTTTAGATCCAGTAAAAGCACATGCAGTTAAGCCATAATATTTAGCTTTTTCTTCAGTTTGCTTAACTAGTTGATTGTTCAAACAAACAAATACAACTTTTTCATTTTCTTTTCTTCTTCGATATTCACCTATTAAAAGTCCTATTAAAGTCTTTCCACTACCAGTCGGCAACTCTATAGCAACATCTTTTTTATCATAGCCTTTATCCATATAAGCATTTATCATATCTGTTTGATAATCTAGAGGGCCCTTAATTTTTTTCTTTTTGTTATCTCTATACATTTCTTGAGGTGAGCTATAGTTAAACTCATTAATACTGTCTTCAATATCAAACAGGCCCATCATCATCCCTGACCTTCCTTATATAATTTTGAGATGTAAATATTAAATAACTTACAGTGAGATGTGTTTATATCATTTATTCTCTGAATACTGATTGATTAAAAATAAATTTCTTAATGATTGATGAAGATTATAAATGCCTTAGATTTTTTAGTGCTAAGTAGTTAGCGCTTTATAACTATTAATGCTATTTTACAGCAAAAAAAGGTTGGATTATAGTAAAGATGGAAAATTATAGTTACTATTCACTCAATTTGTTTTAATAGCTACTTAATTAGTTAATATCTTGAAAAAGGAGTGAACATCGTGAATTATTGGAATCAATCCCCAGGATTACTAATGATCAAAGAATCGAAATATATGAGGGTATATGGAATAAACCCATAAAAGAGGTAGCAAAAAAATACGACATCTCAGATACTACTCTCAGAAAAAGTTGTGGGTTATATGGAACTCCTCTTCTATACGCAGGTTACTGGGCCAAAAAGAATCATGGGAAAGGCGCTGAAATTACACCATTGCCACCTATTGATAACCATTCAAAAGCTTATGTAACCAACTATCATTTGAAGTTTATTTCTGGGTTAAGCAATTACAATTATGATGACCTGCTCGCTCTAAAACCGTTAGAAATTTTGGCCGATTCTTCAAAATCCCTTCTCACTCAACATTTGCAGAAGATGAGTGTTCTTGTTAATCCCGATACCTATCATGAATACATAAAGAAACAGATTCAAGAGGATAAGAACAAGAAATTAAAAGCTGAGGCGTTAAGCAAATTATCGAAAACATCCTATAAACGACGAAAAGCCGTCGAAAAAAAGTTTCCAACCAATCACGACCGACAATTACCTGTTTATTGCTCAAAGGACAAAATGGCTAGAGCTTATTCGCTTCTTACAAATTTGTTTACTGTTACCGACCGCTACGGCCTACAGCGGACTTTCACCGCCAAGTTATCGCCCATGCCGGGTGCACCAAAAAAATCAGAACTGACAATAAGTTCTGATTCATAAATACAATGATCTAATACAGTGCGATTTTATGATGGAAGTATTTCTTATTCTCCTATAATGTATGGGTTCACTATACCTATTCTTTTCTCTGCTTAGTTAGAAATAAAAATACACCAAGCAACACAAAAAATCCACCAATAATTTGCATGATAACAACATGTTCGCCTAAAAGAATAACAGCTAAAATTGTTGCTCCAACAGGTTCACCTAAAATACTCATAGATATTGTTGCAGTGTTTACATAATTTAATAACAAATTATAGATCACATGTGCAATTGTAGGAAACAAAGCTAATAATAGAAAAATTCCCCATTCTTGGGAGCTGTATCCACCAAGGGCAACGCCTGCAAAAAGGTTGTATAATGTTAATGCAAAAGCCGCAAATAAGAATACACAAAAGCTGTATATCCAATGAGAAATTTTCTTTACAGTATTCTGCCCAATTAACAAATAACTGACAATTGCTATAACGCTTAAAAAAGATAAAAAATCACCAATAATAACATACTTACTTAGCCCAAAGTCACCCCATCCAACCATAACAACTCCTATGATAGAAATTCCTATGGTTACTAAAGTAGAAAGCTTTGTTTTTTCTTTGTAAACAAGAAAGCCTCCTAATAAGGCAACAATAGGTTGCAAAGAAAGGATAATGGTTGAACTAGCTACAGTTGTAAGTTTCAAGGAACCAAACCACAGAGCAAAGTGCAGCGCTAAAAAAACTCCAGAAAGAGTTAAGAACAGCCAATCTTTTTTAGATAGTTTACTAAATTCTCTCCTCTTCCTCCATACCATAGGAAGTAATAGTACACAAGCTAAATACATGCGATACATACTTATTACAGTAGCAGGCGCATGAGACCATTTTACAAAAATTGATGCAAAAGATATTGCAATCATAGAAACTATTAACAATAATCCTACAGATGATGAGCTATTTCTTTGTTTCATTTTTCCTCCTATGTTTAATGTCTCCTAAGAGTATTAATTAACACAACCTTTTATAAAAACTCATAGTAAGAACATATTAGCACAGAACTCCTACAAATAATTAATTAGATCTGCTCTGCTTACTTGAATACAAATTCCCGGATTTAAAATCTAAGTGCAACACATCAAGATTACACAAATAGGCCATGGAGACCTAAACTTAAAGTGCCAAAACTCTAAAGAAAGGAAATCTCCATGACCCAATCTAAGAATAGCACTGCCCAGCATTACCAACAACTCACACCAGAAGAAAGAGGCGCAATTCAAGCGTATTTGAACGCGGGTAAGTCAAAAGCCGAAATCAGCCGTCTGCTTCATCGCAGTCGTAGTACCATCTCCCGCGAAATCAAGCGGGGCATGGTTCAACAGCGTAATCATGACTACCTCTTTGTCTATCGATACTACGCTGACACCAGCCAGCTCTTTCATGAACGGGCCCGTCAAAAATGCCATTCTAAGGGCTTAGAAGAACGCTGCCGGTTGTTCTTCAGGATGTTCACAAAGGCGCTCAAACGGCGTCCGCGGATTGAAAGTGTGGACAGTTATATCCATGTCTTCAGACAAGCGCATCCAGACCAGCTCTGTCCATCAACGCCGACCGTTTACCGCTACATTGATCAAGGCCGGTTAGACGTGAAGAACATTGATCTGCCGGCCAAACTGAAGCGTCATGTGAAAGCCAATCACCCCAATCATTCACGTAAGAATAAGCGCTTGGCGGGCACCTCAATTGAAGAACGGTCAGACGTCATCAACGACCGGAAACGCTTTGGCGACTGGGAAGGTGATCTGGTTAAAGGCAAGCGCCAGGCCAGTGAACCAGCTCTCATGACGTTAACTGAACGACAGTTGCGTTATGAACTGATTGTGAAGATTCCCAACTACCACGCTGACACCTGTTTGGAGTATCTTCAAAACGTTGTCGACAAGCAGCCTGAGCTCTTTAAGACCATCACCTTTGACAACGGTTCTGAGTTCAAACTCTTAGATCAAGTCAAGGGCCCTCAGATCTACTTTGCCCACCCTTATTCACCCTGGGAACGAGGCAGTAACGAGAACCAGAACGGTCTGATCCGGGAGTACATTCCTAAAGGCCAGTCACTACATGGCTTCTCTAAAGATGCTATTGCTCAGGTTCAAGAGGCACTGAATCAGAAACACCGCAAGTTGCTCGGCTATGCCAGCGCCGCCGAGCTTATTGAGGCCGAGCTAGCTTGCTAGCTCACGGCCTGACTCCATGGTTGTTGCGCTTGATTTGACATTCCGGGCTTTGAATACAAATTCTCGACAGCGCCCTACACGGCATTAATATTCCATAATTATGTGCTTATGGGATACTAATGCCGTGTAATTTGTATATTAGATTTTGAAGTCTAAAATCATTTGAAGCAAAGCGGAGTTCAAGTAATCCTGTAAGTCCCTATCTAAAAAGTAATATCCGCTGCTGTATTCGTCGGTAAGTACTGTTGTCGATAGTTTGGCCATATAGCCTTCATAATGTTTCAATATATAATGAACAGCTATGGTGTCGCCTTCACATGCAACTTGGATAATAGGAAAAGGAATTAGTCGTTTATTGTTTTTCATAGCTCTTCCTCCAATAGTGTTTTTACGTTCTCTAAGGCACTATGGCGGTTGCGATAAACGGTGCTGCGATTGACCTTTAATTCATTTGAAATTTCTACATCGGACATTCCCAAGTAATAGAACATTAGGATAGTATTACGCTTCCGCTCTGGTAACATATCTAATGCCTTCGCAATTTTATTGTTCCTCACTTCTACGTTAAACGACAATACTTGATACATTTGGCTATCCAGATGATAAGTGTCAAATATGGGCAACATTTTTAGATCAATATTGGAGATCTCTGAAAAAAGAGCTTCATGATTATAACGTCTGCCCCTAGATCGGCGATAGTTGCTTTTTGAACGAATTAATGTTTTTCTTGCAACATAATCAAATTGAAATTGGGTCGTCCTCTGAAAGTCGTCCTGCATTAGATGTTTATTTTCTTCTAAAGATACTCTATTGAAAGAAGATGGCCTCATAAATATCACCTCCCTTTCGAGCCCCAAGAAATGAGAAAAATTGTTTTACTTTCCTCTTTCACATTGACTCTCACCGGATGGATGATATTTGTTGCAGAAAACTTATCTTTAAACAAAAAGCCGCACAGGAATCGTTTGTGCGAGCTTTATGTGTTCATATTTTCTAAATTGATAGCTATCTTTGTATTGTAAAAAACGTTCAAGCAAGTTCGCACTTTGCTAAACGCATCGGATAATTCTTGAATACGTTAATTTCTTGCAGGTGTTAAGATTTCTGGTCTGACTATCGACGACGCGAAACGGCCGAAGGAGCTAGAGAAGGCAGCGCGTGAACCCGATCTCGGGCTATACCAATAATGCCAATTTGATCTTTATCAACAAATGGACGCATACACATAATCAACAGCTGCACTAAAATCTTCTACAAATAGATCAGGCTTTACGCAACTCACATTGTGCTGATGTCAATCACGAATCGATATCTTACATCTGAAGCTAATACGCGTTTGTACGCTTTGTTAATTTGGTCGGGGTCAGCTGAAATGACCTCAATCTGAGGAGCAATGTCATGTTCTGCACAGAAATCCAGCATCTCCTGGGTCTCATGGATACCTCCAATTGCAGAACCGGCAAATGAACGGCGCTGACCAATAAGTGAAAACACGTTTACCGACAGGGGCTCTGCGGGCGCACCAACATTTACTAGAGTACCATCTAGATTCAGCAGTGAGAAATAAGCCTCCATATCAAGCTTTGCACTTACTGTATTAATAATTAAGTCAAAGGAACCGGCAAGTTTTTTGAATGTATCTGGGGCGCTCGTAGCATAGTAGTAGTCTGCACCGAACTTTAAGCCGTCGTCCTTTTTCCTCAATGTCTGTGAAAGAACGGTGACCTCTGCACCCTTGGCATGCGCAATTTTAACAGCCATATGGCCAAGACCACCCAGTCCGACAACCGCCACTTTCTTACCCGGTCCGGCTTGCCAATGGTTCAGCGGTGAATACGTTGTAATACCGGCGCAGAGTAACGGTGCAGCCACATCAAGTCCAATATGATCAGGGATCCTGACCACAAAGTTCTCGGTCACGACAATATGGGTCGAATAGCCGCCTTGAGTCGGTTCGCCGTATTTATCAACACCAGCGTAGGTAGGGGTCATTCCATTAAGACAGTATTGTTCTTCTCCATTAAGGCAGTTCTCACATTCACCGCAGGAATCAACCATACATCCGACCCCTACCCGGTCACCGACCTTGTACTTTGTGACCTCTGGACCGACATCGGCGACAATTCCTGCAATCTCGTGTCCGGGAATGAGCGGATAGTGCACAGCACCCCATTCGCCATGAGCCGTATGAATGTCAGAATGGCATATACCTGCATATTTAATTTCAATCAGAACATCATGCACATCAAGATCACGTCTTTTAATTTCAGTCACTCGAAACGATTTGTCCGGACCATCGACAGCTCGTGCTTTAGCAGTGATCATTAATAAAACCTCCTAGAATTCATCCATCTTTTTTTCTCTTACAAAATAATTTCAATCCTTATAGTTAACTCTAAGTCAAATGATCAGCTTATATTCCTTTCTACTCGAATTGTTAAAAGATCATTTTTATCGACGCCGCTGATCTCGTTTACATGTAAGATCAACCAAATGGCCCATTTCGTTTTTCTTTTTGAGAAAGATCTTTCATGACGCATTGGTCGGTTCACCAATCAATTGACGAAAGTACAGATAAGCGTTCTGCATCTTGAGCTGTATATGTCCGGTCTTCCCTATAGATCATCTGCTCGTACTGTTCGGAAAGCATAAGCATTCAGATCTAACTTGATCAACACGTTCTGCAAACTCAAGCAAAGTCTCCGAATCCGGCCTGATGATTCCATCCAGTCGAAGAATTCTAAAAAGTACACGATAGGAACGCTGAAAATCATTGTTGTTGCCCAGCAAATTACGTGCAAGACTCCTCCTAAAAAGCAAACGCATCATTTTTTCCGTGTCAAGAAAATGGCAAGTACGCTGATCATTCTAATCTTGATCGTGTTTTAATCTTAATACCAGCCAAATAAGCTTTCGTTTTTATCCAGTGCTTCTATTTTTCTCATATCTTCTTCACATAAGGAGAAATCGAACACATTGATGTTTTCAACCATTCTCTCTTTATGCGTTGATTTCGGAATGACGATAATATCGCTTTGGATCAAAAATCTCAAGATTACCTGGGCTACCGTTCTGTTGTGCTCCCTTGCTATACCAGCTAAAATCGGGTTTTTAAACATATTTGCTTTGCCCTCGCCAAAGGGGGCCCATGCTTCCAAATAGGTGCCATTCTTCTTATAAAGAGCTCTTAGATCCCTATTTTGGTAAAATACATGGGTTTCTAGTTGATTGACCGCTGGCATAATTTCACAGTGATTAATGATGTTGTCAAAATCGCGGCCGTAGAAATTACTCAGACCAATAGCCCGTACTTTGCCCTGCTTAACGGATTCTTCCATCACCCTGTAGGTGGCTAGGTCGTTTCCCATCACCCAGTGGATGAGCAGCAGATCAATATAATCGGTTCTCAGCTTTTCTAGAGATGCGTCGATCAGACCGGTGACATTCCGGTTGCTTTGAATTTTGGTCGTAATAAAGATTTTGTTTCTTGGGATGCCGGAAGCTGTTACCGCTTCGCCCACGCCCGCTTCATTGCCGTAGTACTGCGCGGTATCGATCAGACGATAGCCAGTCTCCAAAGCATCCATTACACATCTCTTGGTGTCGGACAACGAAATCTGATAGACACCAAACCCCAATATAGGCATCTCCACATGATTGTTCAGTTTTACCGTTTCCATCATGGGTTCCTCCGCACGCTTCAATTGTGTATCGCCGTGATTGTTACCGCCGCGCCATCCGGGAGCGCGCTTAGCTGGTTCGTAGTCGCGTCAATTCTGCCCAGCGGCACTTTTCCTGCCCAATAACCGATGTGGCCGTAATACAGCGCGACCCAATTGCCTGGCTCATAGTAACCGACCTCAGGATAGCCTGGATTGTCACCGGCTGGCGCACCTTCCATTGAGAGTGGTTTTTGCAGTCTAACAATCTTTTCATCCCATCCAGCATAATTATTGACCGTTAAAGTAAGCGGAAGCTGGGAATAGAAATCGTTTGTGGTTGGGTTGTTGTACAGATCGACGGAAAACGTTTTATCTCCAATCTTTATCGCTATTTTTTTGCCGCTCAGCTTTCTCAAACCGCTGTTCGTGGGGCTTTCCACCATGCTTCTTTTTGATGTACTGCTGGCGGACTCGCCGCTGCTGGACTTGCTGCTGGTGGATGCGCTAGAGGCCGACTGCGTGCCTGATTGCCCGCAACCCGTCAAAGAGAAGCATACAAGCGAAAGCGCGAGAAACAGCATAACACCTTTCTTTTTCAAATGAATCAGCACCTTTCTTTTCTATGTTTTTCATACCAGCCCAATAAGCTCTTGTTTTGATCCATGATTTATTTGAGTTTGCCACCGTATACTGGGAAGATACTCGCCTCACCGTAATTTTTAATGCGCTCCACTTCTTTCAGCGTCTCCATGTCAGCATCGGAAATCTCGAAATTCAAGGCGGCATTGCTGCGCATGTGCGCCGGGTTCGCCGTTTTCGGCAGTGGCAGCGTGCCAAGCTGCAGGCAGTAGCGGATGCACAACTGCGGTACGGTCACACTGTACTTTTCGGCCATGGCCGTGATCTCCTGACTCTTCAGGATTTCACCATGGGCGACAGGTGAATATGCCTCCACCAGAATCCCTTTGCTTTGTGTATAATCAATCAGTTCAAAGGGAGTGTTGCTGACATGGGCAAGAATCTGATTGACCATAGGTTTGACAGTGCCGTGTTCCAGCAAATTATCCAAGTCCACCTGCTCAAAATTGGAAACACCAATGGCACGGAGCTTGCCAGCCTGGTATGCTTCCTCAAGCGCACGCCACGCCTCCCGGTTGCCCTCGAAAAAATGATCGTCCTCATGGAAATCCGTCCAAGGCTGTGGTGCGTGAATAATCATCATATCAAAATAATCCAGACCAGATGTTTTTAGGGAACCATCTATGCCAGAAATTGCCTCTTCATAAGTCTTATACGCGGCTTCCAATTTGGTTGTAACAAAAATCTCCTCACGAGCAACACCACAGGTACGAATGCCTTCACCAACGCCTCGCTCGTTTCCATAGCCCTCAGCAGTATCAATATGGCGGTAGCCAATCTTGACCGCATTCCGAATTGCCTGTGCAGCCTTATCATCTTCGATTAACCAGGTTCCCAGACCCAGCTTCGGGATCTTCACTCCGTTAGAAAGTGTATAAGTTTCATCAAAAATCATGTTTCTACTCCTTTCAATCTGCACTATCTTTACAACTCAAGGCCCTTGTTTGACTTTAGTTTTCTGATTAAAAAATCCATGCAGTACAACTTGTCCTGTTTCGCATGAACATCGGATAGAAGTTTGGAACGATGGGACAAGAGAATCCATTTTTCTTTATCCGTCTGCCCCGAACGGAAGCTCTCCATGAACTGTTCAATCATCTCCGATTCCATTCCTGACTCCTCCAAAGCAAGAAGTATCTCCTGCTCATCAACAATTGGACTATTCAACTTCACACCTCCTATTATTTATTATGCTTGGAAAAGGAGGAATTACAAATACTTATATTATATGATTTTCCATACTTTCTATTTATGGATTGCTGTGGTTTAATAAAGATAACGGAGGTGTTATTATGGATATTCGTATTTTGAAATATTTCCTTGCAGTTGCACAGGAAGAAAGCATTACAAGAGCTGCCGAGGTTTTGCATACCTCTCAGCCTAATCTTTCTAGGCAGCTCACTGAGCTTGAAGAGGGAGTGGGTAGAAAGCTGTTTGAAAGAGGCAGCCGAAAAATAACACTGACAGAAGAAGGTATGTTCCTGCGCAAGCGCGCGAAAGAGATTGTCGAACTGCTGGAACGGACAGAGGCAGACCTTAGCTTATTCAATGAAGCGACAAGCGGAGTGATTCACATAGGTGCTGCCGAGACCCATGCCATGCGGCTTTTGGCTGATGCCATACTGTCACTCAGAAAAGCGCACCCACAGATTCAATATGATATTTTCAGTGGCAGCACCATAGAGGTAACAGAGCAGCTTAATAAAGGATTACTTGATTTCGGAGTTCTGGTTGCACCTGTAGATTTACAGAAATATGATTATCTCAAGTTTCCGATCAATGATATTTTTGGAGTCATGATTCGAAAGGACAGTCCCTTAGCAAAACTTAACTCTATTTGTCCGGATGACATAAAGAATCAACCAGTTCTATGCTCAAGACAACAACTGGATGGAAACGTTCTATCCGGCTGGCTAGGGGACGACTCCAAAAACCTGAATATCGTTTCCACCTTCAATCTGATAACGACACCCGCAATGATGGTAGAGGCTGGACTTGGACTTGCTTTTACCTTTGACAAACTTGTGAACACCACAGGGGACAGCAATCTATGCTTCCGCCCATTGGAGCCAAGGGTGGAAACAGAGCTTTATCTTGTCTGGAAAAAATATCAGATGTTTACGAAACCAGCAAAAGTGTTTTTGGAAGAAGTGCAGCGTAGTATATTCTAAGACAAAAATCAGTCAATATGTGTAAGCGTCAAATAGCCCCACCTTGAAAAGTAGAGCTATTTGACGCTTACACAATATCAATATAGAAATCTCCACGAATAATTGCGTTAATTCCAGTCTTTATTGCATAACTCCCTTGATGAAAAATTTAATAACCAGGGTTACAGGAGTCAATATTCTCTTTTATTGCATTTAGAACTTCTTCTCGGTTGTCTCTTAATATTTGATTATCATCATCTAATTTAATTGTTTTGTGAAAGTAATTAAAATACTTCTGTAATTCAGCCTTATGGATCCCTCCATTCACATATTTAGTATATCGCATAATCAATTGTTTCTATATTTAGTGGTAAAAAAATTTTCTGGATATGGCGTTCTATTTCTAAGCACCATCTATATATTTCTTTTTCTCAAAATCTTTCGTTACCTGCTATTTAACAATCATCCAATTTCTGTCCTTTTTCAATGTCAAATCGAATTGTGAAATCTGCATTGCCTTTGTCTGCTGATCAAGATACATCACGGTTACTGAAGATTGTACTTGACTGCCCGCTTTCCGATACACCGGATTGATCAGCTCTGAAAAGACATAGTCCTTACCAATCGGTTTCAGCACACTGCCTTTGACATAATAGGACAGTTCTTCTTGACTTGCAGAAGGGTAGAGTTTAAAGAACGTCTTTAAAAATTCGTTAAGTTCCTCTATAGTAGTTTCATCAACCGTACCGTCACTTTCTACTGCCTTTGGCTCGTAATCGGACTTCCCAGGAATCCCACAAATAGTGGGATTCTTTATGATAACCATGTTTCCACTTTGATCCACATAGACCATCACTTCATAGGAGGCATTCACTGTCTTTCTCGTTTTACCCTCCGTTATCAATTGGTCAATAGAAAAGATGACAGCATATTTGTGGTCATTGATTCGTCCCACCCTCCAAATTTCCTCATCATTAACGGTGGAAGAAGTGGGGATGTCCCTACGAATGGTATCGGTGTTTAAATCCTGTAATGCTTTAGTCAGATATCCATTGAGGGATTCTGTCCGTCTGTCTATTGAATTCTGATTGTTTTCCCACGAATAATAGACCTTGGCAAAGTTTTTGACAAAATTTTCGATTGAACTCGTATCTACTACCTGTTTTTCAATCACTTTAGTTTCATGAACAGTGTGCACATTTATTGCAGTAAAATTTTTGTAGATGCCAAAGGCAACACTGCTTATCAGCAGTATCCACAGGAAAATGACCCCCTTCCTGTGAGGGCCAATTTTCACCACATGGACTTTTTTGGGCTTGAGTTGCTTTTCCTTTTTTCTTATTTTCATCTTAAATCTCCCTTTCTATTTGTTTTTGATTCGACCTGCGCTGACGAAGTGTTTCTGCCAGTAAGAAACCGTGAGGTCGGCATACCCAATCGGATCGCCTGCTTGGTACATGCGGTTGTTCCCGACATAAATTCCGACGTGTGTGATATAGGTGCCTGCATTGTAGGTATCGTGGAAAAACACCAGATCCCCCGGCTTTGCTTCTGAAAGAGGAAGATGTTGCGTCACGTCATACTGTTCTTGAGCAGTCCGAGGTAGTTTAATACCCGCTTTTCCAAAGCACCACTGTGTCAATCCACTACAATCAAAAGACGTGTTGGGGTTGTCGCCGCCAAACTCGTATTTCCATCCCTGATATTTCAACGCCTCAGTCATAATGGCTTGAACGGTCGCATCGTCAAATTGGGCCACGGCCAAATATTGAGAGACCAGAGCGACATAGAACATGTTTCCGTAACTGTACCGCCATCCCCCATCTTCCTTCATCGCAATAGGGTTTGAATCCGTTACTTTTTTTCCACTGGATTTTTCTTTTGCAAAGCTCTCCGCAAGTTCAAGAGTGTACTTTTTACCGTGACTAGCAACGTAATCTATGAACCTTCCTCCGTAGTTGTAGGATTGGATCACCGTATTGAGATCGCACCTTTCTTTTTTGGAAGTTTGTAGTAAAGCCGCAAAGTATTTGCAACCCTGCTTGATGGATTCCTCCACAGAAAAAGAACGCTGAGGCCGCCCTGTCGATTCAATCGACTGCATGACATCTACACCACGTCCGCCACTTTCCACCTGCATGATGGCAAGCAAATCACCGACATAGCCCTCAATCCCATAGGCCTTGGCATACCTCTCCACCATCGGTTTGTGGGACAGCACGTCCTGTGACAGATTAGTGCCTGCTAGATCCATCTCATTGCCATTTCCGCTGTCATCATCCGAAATGAACACAGCAACAAAGATAAGCAAGGAAAACAGCACAGCGAAGACGGCACCCAAGACAATCCAATATCTAGGTTTCATTTCTGGCGCCCTTTCCGCCTGCGGACAATGCTCTGCCTTGTCTGTTGACTTTTTTCTGTCAGTTTCTGTCTCCTGGCTATCTGGCTCTGATGTGGGGTATTCTTTAGCGTGACCGGCCGCACCGTTGATTTAGGGAATACGCGTTCTAGCTTTTTCCGTTTTGCAGCCAAGCGTTTCGTGTTAAAAGCAGGATTTTCTAGATCTTGATGTACCGTAGAATTTGGCATACGGACTATTGGACGGTTTAGAGCGGGAGTTTCCATATGACTTGTTGTCGCCCGAGCATTGGATGAGTGGGGTGGGTTCACAGGTCCATTGTCCATCGTAGGCGTAGAACTAGGTGCTAAAGACCGCGTACGTATTGGACCGGCAACTGTCATTTTCTGTTTTTTGGATGGTTCAATTTTAGGTTGTTTACTTTTAGGTAGTTCGGCAAAGGTCTGCTCGGTTGTGCTTTGCTGACGTGCCCGATCCAGTTCCATTCGACGTTGAGCAAGGGTCGGGCGATGCTGGATTCGGTTCTCTTCATGTTTCTGGTTATTGCTCGCTAATTTTTGAGTCGTACTGTTTCCGAGTCCATCTCCAATTTTTGTAGCCCTGTCAGATATTTGCTTTTTCCCTTGAACCAAGACGTAGCGAGCGTCGATTGGCAAGTCTGTCACCTGCTCGTTTCTTTGATTAGGCTTGTTTGCGCTACGTTTTTTCGTATCCCTGCCCACTCCGGCTCCCTGACCCGCACGCACCTCAAAGTTTTTCTTATCCCTGAATAGTGATAGTGTACCGGGTTCACTCGAAGGACGTTTATGATTGGCTTGCGTGCTTTGGGAAGGTCTGGATTGTCTGGCCGTTCCTGCACCTACCCCAGTGCCTTTTGCCGTACCGCCTGTTCCAGCCGTGAAGACACGTCCCATTTTCCGCCTCAGTTTGCGGGTCTCGCGACTCAAGAACAGATAGGGTTTTTGCAGAACTCTGCGCCCCATCTGCTGGGAATCATTCGCTTGCAAGTGGAACAGGCCCATGAGGTCACCCAGTTTGGCATAAATCCCCGCAAAAGTCACGATCTGTAAAAAGGCAATCAGGAAAAACGGGAATGTGCTGGACAAGGCATAAAGCATGGTGGAAATGGAAAAGGCGATTGTGACAATCAGGGTAATGCCTGCCCGTGTCATGATGACATTAAAGAGCTTCATGATTGCCTGTTTTCCCATGCCATTAAAACCCGGAATCATAGAAAGCAGAAAACTGATAGGTAGGAAGAGAGCATAGATAATGAACAGGATCTGCGAGAAGATCATGATCCCCGAAAGCAGGAACACAAAGATGGAAATCCCGATATTGAAAAGAAACAGGAAGAACACCATCCCCAAACGCGGGGTCGTCTTGGTAAGCGTTAGGTTCTTATTACCATCTTTTTCAATCTCCTCTTTAACGACTGTTTCTCGGTCTTGTCCGTTGTTCGCATCCGGGTCTGTGGACAGCAACTTTTCCACCCGTTTCGGTCCGATTTTAGCGATGTCGGAGTTACCATATTGCAGAAGTAGCCAGGGCTGCTGCACTTGGATCGAAAACAAGTTGTTCCGGATGAGGACGGCGCTGTCTTGGCCTTGGCTTGCCGAATGGGGCATAATCATTTTCGTGCCCAGTGACAGGCTGGCCTTGCTGACATCCGCTGAGAAACTATTGATTTTGCTGATATAGTCTGGGGCATAGGCAATAAAGGATGCCGACAGAAGAAAAACTACCAGAAAGTTCATCACGGCGTGAATCACTTTGGTGGTTTCTCGCTTGATCAATCCCACATAAGTTACATAGATCCCAAGGATCAAAATAAAAATGAGCAGGAATCCTGGATAAAAACCGGAGCTTTGAAAGCCGCTGGGCGAAATCCCAGCCAATGTCTGCATGTTCTTTCCGATCGCGTTTGCAGTCTTGGAAACGAAGTCTAAGGAATAGGCTTCCTGAACAAGATACCCGGTCGCGTTGGATAGGTAGAGGGAGAGTGTCCAGATAAAATTCGTGATGGCATAGAGTCCATACATGACCTGCTTGCCGATACCATCCGTCCAATTCCACGGCAGCCAGTCCCATGAATTATCTACATAGAAGTCCAGCTGGTAATTTCCCAGCGGATATTGAGAGTAAGCATGTTGCGCATTGACTGTATCATCGACAAGTCCTGATGCATGAGCGACCGTCCCGAGCAGTGTGAAGAAAAGGAGCGATCCGGCCGTGACCAGATAAGTGATTTTAAATATTCGCCAACTCTTTTTCAAGCGCATTTAGGTCGCCTCTTTTCTGACTGGTGGGCGGGTGTCAAAGGCATGAAGGAGTGCCTCAAAAACCGGATGAATTTGGATCACACCCACACGGCCATACAAGTCTGAGATAAGGCACTGACCATTTTCAAGATCACGCAAGCGTTTCTGGTTTTGCTCATCTTCCTTGTCTACGCCGAAGAATTCCAGTGTCTTCTTAATCTCGTGGATATCCGTGGAACGAAAGGCAAATTTCAGACCGATATTGTTTTTCATCTTTTCGTCCAGTAAATCGTCTGCGTTCTGCGTGACGAAATAAACCCCGGCATTCATCGCACGTCCAGCCCTCACTAGCTTGTTAGAAAGGGTTTTACCCTGGGCGACTTGCAGGAAGCTCCAAGCCTCATCTAGATCCACTATTTTAAATACACTACGGTCGGAATGAATGAAATCCAGGGCAAAGGTGCTGATGACCATTAAAATCGCGACACTCAACAGTTCTACGGTAGTGTAGTCTTTAAATTCCGTTTCCGCGTCAGGCAGCACAAGGTCCGCCACTTGGATGATGTTCAGCTGCTTATCCAGACTGATCGATTGAACGGTGGTGCCATCGGAGAACAATAAGTGTCCAAGGTGACTATCCTTAATGCTGTCAATATGGTCAGCTAGGCTGTGCGCGACGGGGTTATCTTCCTTATAAAGCGCATCAATGACGCACAATAGCCCGCGCTGATCACTCTGCGTCACCCGACGGATCGCCTTACGAAGCGTGGGAAACTTCTCACCATCTCGACTGGAAATGCCGGTGAGAAAGGTCAGAATGTCGATGGCAAGACTCTCTGCATCTTTGGTCTGTTTCATGATCACATAGGGGTCAAGCAAGCCCTTGTTGCGTTCCTCTCGGGTCAGATTAATGATGTTAATCTCCTCAGCCATTTCCGGCAGGGTCTCTTTCCATCGTCCACGCTCGGACTTAGGGTCCACGATCACCGCCTGTCCGCCGTAGAGAACGGCATAGTAGACTAATAGGTTGTTCGAAAAGGATTTGCCACCCCCAAGGGAGCCGAGAAAGGCGGCCGCAAGGGCATTAGTGACGGAGCCTTTCACACCCTGAGCTGCAAGACTCGGCTTTAAGTACACGTTGCGCCCGGTATCCAGATTGTAGCCGATATAAATTCCTTCTGTTTCTCCGAGCATCTGCGCGGCACCGAAGCCTAAACCCGCAAGAAAGTCACTGGTCACATACTGGATGTAATCATTCATATACCGTTTACTGGCCGGAAGAAATTCGCCGTGCAGCCCAAGCATATCTCCGAACGGGCGTACGAGTTTAATGCTTAAATCATCATAGAAGTCCATCACTTCATTACAACGACGCTTCAATTCGTCCAGATCCGGCGCGGCTACACGTATCACGTAACTGAGCTTATACATCGCTTCTTTGGTCTGGTCGAGATTCGCCTCCAACTCGTTCACGCTATCTAGGGCTTCCATTACATCGTTACCCGACTCATTGTTAGACTGCCACGCATGGTTATCTAAGTCTTTCAGCTCTTTTTTCTTATTTCGAACCGTTGTTAAGGCTTTCTTATTGGTCACAATTTCCACATTCATCGACGTGTCAATCGGAAAAGTGAATTGTTGTTGTTGATAGTAAAAAATTTCTGAGGAGGGGAAGTCCAGCTCCCGCACAATCGAATTGATCGTGAAATAGGAAACATAAGTCGTCTGGTCTTCCTGCTCGATTTTCAAGTACCTCTGGTTTTCCTCGATGAGGCAGCGAGTCGGTTTGATGAGATCAAACCGCTTCACCAACGTTTCCTGCTTCAGCTGCTCTGTCGGTAAGTGGTAGTTGTATGCCTCATAAGGTGCACCGGTCTTCCCATAGAGATGTTCAATCAGATAGCCAAAATCATCCTTATCCAGACTGCGGACTTTGAATCTTCGGGCAATCTTATTTTCCAGCAGGCGTTCCATTTTCATGAACCGATTGATCTCTTTGTTATTCATGCTGACGAAATCGCCCATCAATTTGTGATTGACCTCATGGAGAAACTCAGAAAAGGTCATCACGATCGACTCACTAATCGCCTTAAGGCTGACTTCCTGCTCATTTAAAAGCAGCTTGAAGCCCATAAAAAAGCGATTGTCGATTTGATTTTCACCAATCATTCCGACTAACGCTTCGGTTTGCTCATCGATTTTCCGGTACGCCACGTCTTTCAATTTTCCGGTGATCGCTTTCTTACTGCACTCCTGCGTGGCCCGGATACTGGATTCGGTCGCAATCTGCAAGGCATGGATTTTTCCATCGCGACTCTGGGCGATCAACTGGCGAAAATGGTCATGAACTTCGCTTTTTTCTTCCGGACTCAGAAATGAGTAATTGTAGGGGATCAGCTCATAATAGGCGAAACACTCGCCGTCATGGTTAAAGACGAGGTTGTTCTCAATATACTTGATCGGATACGGCATCGCATTCACTCCTCACAACGGTAATCGCTCCACCAACGATTTCTCTTTTCAGCTTCACAGGCTTTCCAGCGAAGGTGACTTTGGGGCGGAGCAGGTAGGAAAATACGGATTTGAGAAAGCCATAGGGCTTTTTCCCATCAAAGGTCTTCTGTGACATGAACCACGTGAGACCAACCGGAATGCCCACATATTTCAGCAGTACACCATGGATGAGGGAGAGAGGCGGCACGTTGGCAAATAAAATCACGAGCAGCAACGAACAGACAAACCACGCCATCTGCGTGAAGGTGACCGGAAAAGGGAGTTGGAAATCGTTAATGGCGTAAATCACTTTTTCGACGTTCCAGATACTGGTATAACTTCTGATTTTTTTCACCCGTCATCAATCCTTTCTGTTAAAAAATTTCATAAAAAAAGCAGCCCATACAAAGAAAGTACAGACTGCATACCCAAGAAACTTTTTAGTCAACTGGCGTATTCAAAAACACCGTGGGAAGTGACGAGAAAATTTCCTTCTAACTCCAAATCACGCCCATAGGCCTCATAGTCAATATAGTTTTGTAAATGGGAAGGAACTTCGCCGAGCGTGCCGGATTCTTCCAGAAGATAACGGGCCACGTCTTCCATATCGTCACAGTCCGGATAACAGATGATGTCATCTTTATGTTCCACCATTTCTTCAAAGCTGCCGAAAAAAGCGTTCTGGATTTCCCTCATTTCTTCCTCAATCGGCGTGCCTTCCAATTCCTCCGCCAGTGCACACAAACGATTGATTTCCTCAATGAGTGTGTACTCGTCAATGTCAAAAGGTAATTCGAAGTCGTGAATGGCATATTCTTTATACTCGTTATTGAGCCCGATACGTTCCTTGACATCCTCCATATCTATAGGTGGGGTGAACCACGCACCAACTAATTCGCCCTCGTTGTATTTACCCAAATTGGCGATATAGACTTTCATTTCCATGGATTGATCCCTTCTTTTTTCCAAAAAATGTGTACAAAAAAAGCAGTAGATTTTTTGTCTACTGCGCCATGATTACCAGTCAAATTCATTTGGATTACCCGGCATTACATCTATCAAATACCGGATAAAGTCACGATAGATTACAAAGTCATTTTCCAAATCATAAACTGTTCCTATGTCTTTATAGTTGAAAGCATGAATGGCATTTCTCCGATGTTGTATACTTTCAATCCAATTAATAAATTTTTGTCCAGGAGATAAGTTCAAGATATGACTCTTAAAATATATTCTCAGTTTTTCAAATGACAATTTTTCTGGTTTAATGAATTTTCCCTTGCAGTCTAAAATGGGATTATTATTATAATCTTCCAAATGAATAACAAGGAACAATTTTAACCAATCTTCAACCAGTGCTCCTAAATTTGTTCTAGCAAGAATCAATTCTCCATCAGTTAAATCGGCAGCTTTCTTACCCCAGATATCTAAACACTCCGTCAAACTAATAATCCAATCCATCATTATGTGTTCAATCTTATCCGACACTTCATCTGGTGCATATCCTCTTGCTTTTTTCCAAGCGCTCAATTCACGTTCTGTAATTTCTTTGATTTGCTTGATTACCTCTTCATTATCCATGATGGCCTCCCATTTATAAGCCCTATATTTTATATAGTAACATTAGGCTTAAAATAAGAGCGCATCTCCTGCCGCACTTCGTTTGGCGTCCCTGTTTTTTGGGCTGCATAAGAAAGCGTTTATACAACCCAAAAGAACAGGTGTTCAGCTTACGCACCCACCACTCGGTTAAACAGATTCAAAAGGACATCTTTAACCCCAGCCGCATTGAAAACTAAACCCACGGCAATCAGCGCAATGACGAGAAAACCGATAAGTTTGGAAAACTCTCGTTTAAAACCAAGGTAAAGTCCGATGACGACAATCGCCATCAAGACGAGAGACTGGGCATTATTTAAAAACCACGTATATAAATTCCGTCCAAAATTCATGAGCGATTTCTCCTTTTCATCATCCAATTTGTGATTAAAAATTCATTGATGCATCGTTTAAAAATCAAATTTGCCGATGATGATTGGTGATCATCTGTTCTGCCGCATCGGCCTGCTGTTGGACTATTTTTTCGTGGCGTTTCGTGAGCTTTGCATGCCGGATCATGTCATCAATGACGGTCGTGTCTTTAATCTGGTCCAGCCAAAGCGCCACTTTTAATGTTGGGGCTACTTGTCGCTGTAACCAGCCTAAGGTTCGATCAAAAGAATACGGTTCCGGTTGCGTGGTTAATTTCAATTTTTCCCGGTTCTTTCCAATAAACCAAGCCCAGTTTTTATTCATTTTCCATGTGCTGCGTCGTTTATTTTCCACTTTGTCTACAAAACGCAGGTAACGGTTGATGATGGAAAAAGCCGTACGCTCTGCATCGTGGTAAGCCATCAGGTCAAGGATGGCGTGATCGGCACGTTCGTTTTTCAGCCGGATTTCAAATCGGTTTTTGACCTCGGCTTCCTCAATCGGAATATCACTCTTCACATACTGCTCGTAGTCCTTTTCATAAAGGCAGAAATAGATTTCACTTTTTAGAGAACCGATATAGAGCGTGTGCCCCATGGCTTCCTTTTCCTCTCGGCGGATCAGCTCGCCGCTACGGTAACTTTTAAAGCTGCGAAACACAGAAATGCATTCTTCGTTTCGGCATTTCTCCGTCAGCTGCGGAATATCCAGGATGCCTGCCTTGTCATTGATCGCTAAGTCTAACCGTTTGAATACGCCACCCTCGCTGATCACGGTCATAAAAAAATCAAACCAACTTCGGTGTTGCGCTAAAAGAAAGCCTTCGAACTGGCGACACCCTCGACCTTTGAGTTCTAGCAGTACGCCTTTTTGTTCGTCGGGAGAGGCCATCACGAAAATGTCTCCTAAAGCATAATGTTCCGTGTAGGAATAGAAGCCGTAGTCTTCATGGAGCATGTATTCCATTTTCAGAAGCAGCATATCTTCGATGACATGCTGGACGTCCGTGGTGGGGAACCGTATCCGCACGTAGTCAAACAGCATCTCAAGCGGTGCATCAGGGTTGAGTCGTTCCAGTGCTTTCAGCAGAGACGTTTTGATGTCAGTCGACGGGGAAGCTCGGCCATTTTCAATGTCGTTCAAGTACTGCCGGGTCATACCGGCGACGACGGCCAGACGATTTTGCGAAAGGCCATAGGACAATCGCTTTTCTTTCAATCGCTGAACCCAAGTATCAAATTCACTCAATGATCACCCTCCAATCAAAAAGAGGATGTCAACTAAACAAGCGGTAGTTGACATCCTCTAAAAACGCCGGAACCTTCGATCAAATCGAGGGTTCCCTGGATTTTGAAACGGTTTTTTATTGTATTTGTGCCCCCCTGTTAGATACGGGGGGCTAAACCTCTGGCGTGGCTAACGCCACGCCAGCAGCAGACTAGTCCGTCCCTTCGGCTTTCGCTTCGCACGCCGCCGGTCCGTCCAACCTGCTTCTGAGCAGTTTTCCGATTTCATCAATAAAATCATGTCCTTTGGGCACTAAAGGAGTATAAAACTCTGAAATGACACTTCTGCCTGTATCCACATAGCCTCGCCCTTTGATTGGTTTGAGGAAAAAATCTTTTTCAACCTCGCCGAACATCATGTTATAGCCCATTTCCGACATCCGACCCAACGCCACACGGAAATTAAACTGATCGCGAATCCCATCGCCTAAAAACTTGGCATCCGGGCGTTGGCAGGCAAGGATCAGGAAATATCCGGCCTGCCGTCCAAGCATGACGATCTGCTTGAGTTTACTTAAAACCTTCGTGCTTTCTTTCCCAATCATCTCCATGAACGCTACGTATTCGTCAAAGAAGAGAAAGTGGGGCGGCAGACCCAGATACGCATAGTTTTCTCCCGTTTTGTAGCCATTCATCTGTTTCATGGCTTCGCTGCGTGCGATCATCCCTTCATAAAATTGGTTCAGACACGTGATCATGTCCTCTTTCCGGTGGTATACGTTCGGCATCACTTCGGAAAGATCGGCAAGATCCGCATTCTTCGGGTCGAGGACGTAAAGCTTGGCGTCGGTGCGCGCTAAGGCTTCAATAAGTGAGAAGATAAAGTAGGTTTTCCCGCCACCCGTTCCGCCAGCGATCAGCATGTGGGGAAGCTGATCGTAGTCCCACCAGACGTTTTTCATGAGTTTGAGCTTGCCGCGCTCTACGTTGACCTCACGAATCGTAATCCGGTTGGCAATCATATCGTAGAACAGCGTATATTTCACATAGGCATCCTTAAGCTCTTTGTCCACCAGCTCACAGTACAAGCCGCTTTCCAGTTTCTTCTCTAAATGCAAGAGCTGATCTTGATATTTCCCTAATGTGATTTCAACATGGATATGAATCAGCCCGTCTTTCAGTCGGTAATACATCTTTGGAAAGTGGGTGATTTTCTCTTTTGGCTTCCCAGACGACCAATCATTAAAAAATCCGTCATGCTGGACCTGTTCGAATTCATACCATTTATTCTCTAAGATCATTTTTGCCAGCTTTTGACGATGAATAAGCTGTTTCACGCGATCCCGTCGAAAGTGACCATAAAGGAGGGCAACAAGCACGCTCACTCCTACGGCTGCAAGGACACTAAAGATAAGATAGGGTGTGATCGACAGCTGCAAATGGCCATCACGAAAAAGCTGGAACTTCTGCCAATCCAAAGACATGAGCTGCTTCCCATGAAAAGCCAGAACAACGAACAGAAAAACGAGAGTGAGTGAGGTTGCAGCAAAACGAAAGACAAGATGTTGATCGCTCACTCGAATCCGTTTTCCTTTATAGACAAAGTGGTTCATTGGTGATCCTTTCCGGAAAACATAAACGTATTATTTTCCTTTCGCTTGTGGTTGGGGAGTCGCTTGTTTCTTTTTCAGTACAATGTCATCAGCTTTGATATACCAATCCACATCGGCACCTCGGAACGTCGCAGTTGCCACCGTATTTGCCACTGGGTTGACCAGTTCGACTTCGGCATTATAGTCATACTCTTTTAACGGGATGGCGGCCGGAATACTGACCTGTATCATCTGTCCTTGTCCACGGGATTTTAAGTCATAGGTACGTTCCTTGATTTCGTCACTGATTGTGCCATCCTCATTATTCACGCGCACTTCACGGCGGAGTGCGGAGAACTTCAGTGCGCCAAATGTCTTGTCCTTTTCAATCACAATGCCTTCAGCTAATCTCATTTTTTTCCCTCCTTATGATTTCACCAGATCATCTGCGTACAGAATATAATTTGTAAAACCACGAGCACCAATTTTATAGCCTTCCGCAGTAATACGAGGATTGATCAGTTTCACTTTGTCTTCAACTTCAAAATGTTTTTCACCGCGGTGGCAACACCAAAACGATATCGTCTGCTCGCTGGATGTCGGAATACAAATTGTAGCTGCGGGAAAGGATCATCGTCCGACCATTTACTCTGCGCTGTTCCACATTGCCTTCTCCAGCATATTCGAGGTTTCCAAATGTCTTTTCCACGTTTGGGATAATGTGTTTCAGTTCCATATGTTTTACCTCTTTTCTTTGTTCACCATTTTTCTACTATTGATTCCTTGTTCTGCCTGATGAAGAATACCTTCCTGATTTACGCATAAAAATAGACGCTCATTTCTGAACGTCTGAACATGAAGACGAATACTGTTTTCAATCAGTATTCTCTTCATAAAACCTATTCTCTTGTATCCCCACACTCCAGAGGAACAACCACCGAAACCTTGATATGATTTTTTATCACTTTATTCCGCATATTATCGCCCTCTTCCGTGAAGACGAAATGCTTGAAAAAGTGCTTGAAATCAAGGATTTCTACATATCCATTCGTTGTAGTCCCACAACAGTCTCGATGTGCATTGTCTGCGGAAACATATCAACCGGCTGAACTTTTTTTATCTCATATCCACTAGGGACAAGTAGTTTCAGGTCCCGCGCAAGTGTCGCCGGATTACAGGAAACATAGACAATCCGTTTCGGCCGCATCGTGATCATCGTCTTGATCAGAGATGCCTCGCAGCCTTTGCGTGGGGGATCAACGACAATAACATCCGGTTCGATGCCCTGATTTCGCCAATTTGGAATCACATCTTCAGCTTTTCCTGCTTCGAAATAAGCATTGGTAATGTGATTCAGTTCTGCGTTTTTGCGGGCATCTTCAATGGCCTCGGGGACAATTTCAACACCGTAAACCTTCTTAGCTCGTTTTGCCAGAAAAAGCGAGATTGTGCCGATGCCGCAGTAGGCATCGATGACCGTTTCTTCACCGGTCAGCCCGGCATAGTCTAGTGCTTTCCCGTAGAGCACTTCCGTTTGCACCGGGTTGACTTGGAAAAAAGACCGGGCAGAGATCGCAAAGGCCACATCACCAATTTGATCATAGATGACATCGCGCCCCCACAGTGTTTTTGTTTTTTCGCCCAGAATGGCGTTAGTCCGTTTCGGATTGATGTTCTGGACGATGGACTTAATTTCCGGGTGTTTTTCGGTCAGTTCTTTGATAAAATTTTTCCGGAACGGTAGATCTTCGGTTCTCGTGATCAGCACAACCATCACTTCACCGGTTTTCTTGCCAACCCTTGCCATCACATGGCGAAGAATGCCGCGGTTTTTTGATTCGTCATAGGGCGCGATACCTTTTTCTTCAGCAATTCGGCGCACGGTCTGTACAATGTCGTCAATCACCGGATCTGTAATGATGCAGTGATCCATGTTTACGATTTCGTGGCTGTGTTTTTTATAGAAACCAAAGGCGAACCGGCCATCCTGCCAGGCAACGGGCACCTGTATTTTATTGCGGTAATTCCATGGTTCATCCATTCCAAGTGTGGTGTTAATCTCTACATTGGAGAATCCACCGATGCGCTCCAGCGCGTCTTTGACCACTTCTTGCTTATGATCGAGCTGACCTTGCGCACTGAGATGCTGAATGGCGCAGCCGCCGCACTGGTCATAAATCGGGCAGGGCGGATTGGCACGTTCCTCACTCTGCTGAGTCAGCTGGATTAATCGTCCGTATCCATAACCCTTTTTAGTTTTAAGGACTTGAATGGTGCCTTTTTCACCCGGGAGCGCGCCGGGAACAAACAAAGTGTAGCCATCCACTTTTGTGACTCCGGACCCATCCTGAGTCAGGTCGGAAAAAGTAACGTCAATCTGATCATTTTTTTCTACAGGTATTGGTTCAGGCATGATGAGCGCTCCCTTAAATCGATAATGTTGATAAAATATAGGAATCTACCGCAGTTTCTCAGTCTTCCCATGCCTTATCGGTCATTTCAGTATTGGCAATTTAGCAGCCGATTCAGATTTTATAATAAAAAAGCGTACCCCTTCACTTGTATTGGGCACACCTGAACGGTTGAAGATTTATCATTCCGGTGAAGGTTCACTCTTTTCGAATTTTGCAGACTGGGCCTCTGCAACTTCTTTCGGCACCATGAGATGCAAATGTTGATAGAGATTGACGATCTCGCCAGGCAGATCGCCACCGTATTCACCGTCAATATTCAGCTGCATTTTCTCATCCGTCTCAATTCTGACCCGGCTGGCCTGCGCGTAGATTACTTTTGGATCTTTCATATGTTCACCGCGTGCGGCAAGAGATGCCAGGCGGATAAAATCTGCCAGATTAGTTGCCTTTAAAATAACGAGATCAAACATACCGTCATTCAGACAGGCATCAGGTGCGAGTCTCTCAAAACCACCGACGGAATTTGTATTGGATACGAGGAATAACATAATATCGCCGGAAAATGTCCGATCGTCATAGTGAATAGTCACGTTTGTCGGCCGCAGTGATGGGAGCATTTCAATGCCCTTAATAAAATAGGCCATCTGCCCAAGTATGGTTTTCAGCTTGCTGGGCACATCATAGGTCAGTTCAGTCAATTTTCCTGCGCCGGCAATATTAATAAAATAATGGTCGTTGACTTTTCCGATGTCGATCGGCATGTCGTAACCGGCGCAGAGTACATCGCACGCTTTGACGATATCACGGGGAATATTAACGGCCCGTGCAAAATCGTTTGTTGTTCCAAGCGGGAGCACGCCAAGCTTCGGACGAAACTCTTTTTCTGCCAGACCGTTGATCACTTCATTAATTGTTCCGTCACCGCCCGCGGCGATGACCAGATCGAATTTGCGCCTGACAGCTTTTCTCGCGCCCTTTGTGGCATCACCCTTGCTTTTTGTTGCGTAAGCGGAGGCCTCATATCCTGCGTCTTCCAGTCGGTCAAGAATATAAGCAATATTTCTCTTCGCTAATTCTCTTCCAGATGTCGGGTTATATATGATCCGTGCTTTTTTCATAATTGACCACCCAATCAATCTCTATATCCAGGTCCGCCCCCATTCTGTGGAAGCGCTATAGTAAATATCACGATGTCCCTCATGTCTTGTTTTATTATATTGTAAATATTTTTTAAAAGCAAAAAGAGCGGAGGCCGAGCACTGATTGAATCCACTATGTTCCGGATGATTTAAGTTATGGAGGAGTTGCTCCGGAGTACGAACCAGCCAGAATCTTGTTGTTCCATCAGATCCACCGGAAAATAGTCTTGGCCGATATTCTGCTCAACTCGGTTGATCATGTTCACCGATCCACCTCTAGTGAAATTCTTATTTTATTGAACCCCCCCCATTTTCGTTGATAAGAACACAGATCTTGTTGATCGCTCGCCACTTTTTATCGACAGATCGCGAATTTTAGTTGATAATGTTCCCGAATTTATTGATAGTCTCTATTGGATCAGGATTGGAGGTTCACGCGGTCAATATTTTTGATATGTATTCTGTTTTTCACATCTTTTTGCACATAATTTGTCTCCCGCACTGAAACATGGATTAAGCGAAAAAGCCGGGCATCTCAGCCCGGCTTTCTGCTTCACATTAAATATTACAGTTTTTCAATTTCCTCAAGGATGATCTTATTGACCATATTCGGGTTGGCTTTGCCGTGGGACTCTTTCATCACCTGGCCGACTAGGAAGCCAAGCGCACGGTCTTTGCCGTTTTTGTAATCAATCATGGATTGTTTATTGGCTTCGAGGATCGGATCCATCAGTGCATGGAGGGCTCCCTCATCCGAGATCTGGACAAGACCCTTCGCTTTGACGATATCTTCCGGATCGCCGCCTTTTTCAATCAGCGTTTTGAAAACTTTCTTGGCAATCTTGCTGGATATCGTTCCTTCTTCGATCAGCTGAACGAGTTTGGCGAGCGCCTGCGGTGTCAGCGGCACCTCGTCAATGGTTTTATAGTTGCTGTTCAGGTAGGCGGACACATCACCCATCAGCCAGTTGGCGACGAGTTTTGCATCGGCACCACCGCTGATCGCACTTTCAAAGAAGTCGGACATCGTTTTCGCCTGAGTCAGAACCATCGCATCATACTCGGTCAGACCAAGCGCTTCGACGTAACGTTTCTGGCGCGCATCCGGAAGTTCCGGAATCTCATTATGAATTCGGTCAATCCAATCCTGATCGATTTTCAGCTTGATGATATCCGGTTCCGGGAAGTAACGATAATCGTCCGATCCTTCCTTACCACGCATCAGCGTCGTTGTCTTTGTTGCATCATTATAGCGCCGTGTTTCCTGTTCTACCACTCCGCCGGAAAGGAGGATTTTCTCCTGACGCCTCTCTTCAAAAGCAAGCCCTTTTTCAACAAAAGTGAAGGAGTTCAGGTTCTTCAATTCGGTCTTAGTACCGAATTCATTCTGTCCGTATGGGCGGATCGAAATATTGGCATCGCAGCGCAGCGAACCTTCTTCCATCTTAACGTCGGAAACACCGATGTACTGCATGATCGCTTTCAGCTTATCAAGATAAGCATAGGCCTCCTGAGGTGTCCGCATATCCGCTTCGGACACAATTTCAATCAGCGGCGTGCCAACACGATTAAAATCGACCAACGATCCTGAACCGTCTTCGAGATGATTCAGCTTGCCTGCGTCCTCCTCAAGGTGCAGCCGGTGCACGCCGATTCTTTTCTTTTCACCGTCAACTTCGATTTCAATATAGCCATTCCTGCCGATCGGCTGATCGAACTGCGAAATCTGATAAGCTTTTGGGTTGTCCGGGTAAAAGTAGTTCTTGCGGTCAAATTTTGTTTCCCGTGAAATGTCGCAGTTCAGTGCAAGCGCCGCTTTAACCGCATAGTCTACGGCCTGCCGGTTCAGAATCGGCAGAACGCCAGGATGTCCAAGACAGATCGGGCAAGTATGGGTATTCGGCGGCGCGCCGAATTCATTGGCACAGCCGCAGAATGCTTTCGTTTTTGTTTTCAGTTCAACATGGACTTCGAGGCCGATTATCGTTTCAAAATTGCTCATTAGTCATTCGCCCCTTTGATTGCCGGCGCAAGTTTGAATCCGGCTGTCTGCTCGTAGGCATGTGCCGCGCGGTAAAGTGTTTCCTCACCGAACGGCCGGCCGATCATCTGCAGGCCGACCGGAAGGCCGTCCGCCAGGCCGCACGGAAGGCTGATCGCCGGAATGCCTGCCAGATTGACCGGAATGGTCAGAAGATCATTGGCATACATCGTCAGCGGATCATCAATTTTTTCGCCGATTTTGAATGCGGTTGTCGGCGTAGTCGGTCCGACGATAATATCATGATTTTCCAGAACTTTTTCAAAATCCTGTTTGATCAGCGTACGCACCTGCTGCGCCTTTTTATAATAAGCATCGTAATAGCCGGAGCTTAAAGCAAATGTTCCAAGCATGATCCGGCGTTTAACTTCATCGCCAAAGCCTTCGCTTCTCGACCTCTTATACATTTCGATCAGATCGTTAGACTCCGCACGCACGCCATAGCGCACACCGTCAAAACGAGCGAGGTTTGCCGAAGCTTCCGATGAAGCAAGAATATAATAGGTCGGCACCGCATATTTTGAATGCGGCAGCGACACTTCTTCACAGACCGCGCCAAGTGATTCAAGCTGACGGATCGCCGCCTTGATCTTATCTTTTACCGATTCATCGATGCCTTCACCGAGATATTCTTTCGGAACCGCAACACGTAGGCCTTTGATGTCGCCGTTCAGTGCTGCCGAATAATGCGGTACCGGAACATCAGCGCTCGTCGAGTCATGGGCATCCAAACCGGAAATGGTTTCAAGCAAGTACGCATTGTCCTCAACTGTTCGGGTGATTGTTCCAACCTGATCCAGTGAAGAAGCAAAGGCAACGACACCGAAACGGGAAACCCGTCCGTAAGTCGGTTTCATGCCAACAACACCGCAGAATGCCGATGGCTGGCGGATTGATCCGCCAGTGTCCGTTCCGAGTGCGAACAGCACTTCACCGGCAGCAACTGAAGCAGCTGAGCCGCCGCTTGAACCGCCGGGCACCCGGTCCAGATCCCACGGATTATGCGTGATGGCCATACTCGAGTTCTCCGTTGAAGAACCCATAGCGAACTCATCCATATTCAGCTTGCCGATCGTAATGGCCTTCTGAGCTTTGACTTTCCCAATCACTGTCGCGTCAAAAATCGGATCATAGTTTTCAAGAATATGGCTCGCGCAGGTCGTTCTCAGGCCCTTGGTCACGAGATTATCCTTAATTCCGATCGGCATGCCGAGAAGCACCGCGTCATCTGCCGTCCCGTTTTCATCAATTGCACGGGCTTCATTCCTTGCCGCCTCTTCGTTCAGCGTCAGAAAAGCCTTCACTTTGCCGTCCACTTCGCCGATGCGTGAGTACGCTTCATCGACGAGATCGGATGCCTTAATTTCCTTGCTATGTATCTTCTTTTTAAGACGCACAAAGCCTTCTTCAAAAAGTGGCATCTTCCGTCTTCCTCCTTCAGTTTCGATCAGTCAGCTTCCATAATCAGCGGTACTTTAACTTGCCCGTCTTCCTGAACAGGCGCGTTCTTCAGCGCCTCTTTGCAGGGCAAAGAAGGCTCTACAACATCATCGCGCATGACGTTGTACATATCGAGAACATGCGTGGTCGGTTCAATGCCTTCCGTATCGAGCTCGTTCAACTGTTCTGCGAAGCCGATGATCTCGTCCAGCTGTGTCGTAAACCTTTTGATTTCTTCTTCATTAAATGAGAGCCTTGCCAGATGAGCAACATATTTAACCTGTTCCTCAGAAATCCTGCTCATAAAATCACCTCCACCTACATTGTTCCGGGGCTTGCCACTCGTCACCGCAAACTCCAACAATGACTTAATCATATCAAATTCTACCAGTTGTGTGCAATCTTGCGGCAGCCAAACTGACTAAATCCGCAATTATTTTAGAACTTCGATCAGGCATTGCATTGAACTAAAGTTCTTACTGAGAACTCTGTAGCACATTAATACACGAACTGCGAAACATAACTCGTCTACCCATGCCATTTTTATAGAACTAATTTTATGCAAACGCCACTTTTTACACTTTCGATTCGTTTTCAACTTGATTTGGTTCGATATTTTCTTAATTCAATTCGGTTTTAATTCGATTCGGTTCGATTTTAAAAATTCGTATGTTTTCCTGAATCGCTGCTTATTTTAACGGAAAAATGCTGCTTTGGTGCCGTTCTGAGTAAAGAACTTGTATTTATATCAGGAACGGGTACAGCGCCCCCGTTCCAAAACCGATAATGACAAGACCGGATAAACGGTTGATCCAGGTCAGCGCTCTCCTGTCCATCTTTTCCCGAAGCATTCCGACTAATACACTCAACAGGAACCACCATGAAGCAGACCCGCAGAAGACACCGGCAACCAGTAATAGCGAGGATAGGGTACCGCCGTTCCCGTCGGATAAACCAATCCCCGCGAAAATACTAACAAAAGATAAAATGGTCATCGGATTCGTGATTGTCAGAAGCAGCGTTGAAGCATACGCAGCAAACCGGCCGCCGGATCTGCGTGAATCAGCCGGTTTATCCGCCGGCTTCGAAAGCAGTGTCACCAGGCCTAAATAGCATAGGAAGCATCCGCCTGCAAACCGGAGCCACGCACTTTGCCCTGTCAAGAATGCGGAGATTGCGGTCAGTCCAAATCCGGCGATTGAACCGTAAAAAGCGTCAGCTGTCGCAGCACCGATCCCGGAGAGCAGGCCGGACATTCTGCCTTCCGCGAGCGTCCGGCGAATACAAAGCACGCCGATCGGACCGACAGGCGCTGCGATCGCAAGGCCGACGGCAAGCCCTTTAATAAAGAATGGGAAATCCATTTCATTCCCCCTTCTCTCGAAAAAGATCCGGTTTCAATGGAACGCGCGTTGATTCTTTTAGTGTGTTCATTACAATGGTTGTCCGCGTTCTGACCCCGGTCAGTCTTTTTAATTCGCTGCTGATTACCCGGTCAAGATCTTTCGTATTCAGGCAGCGCACTTTCAGCAGATAATCGTAATCTCCAGCAATATGATGGCACTCCTGAACTTCTGCAAGATTTCCGACAAGATTTAGAAAACTGTTCCGCTGCTCGGCGCTCTCCAGTGTTACTGCGACAAATGCGGTGCACGAACAGCCGGCAAATTCGGGATCTACCGCCGCCTCATATCCTCTGATGACCCCTCTTTCTTCAAGCCGGTGTACACGATCCGCAGTCGCGGGGGAAGAAAGGCCAATCATTGCCGCAAGATCCGACCATGTTACCCGGGCATTTTCCATGAGTACGGTCAAAATCTTATTATCGTAGGTATCCAGTCTTATTCACCTTCTTTTATAAATCATTTATATTGTTTTTCTTTAAATATGAATTATTTTATATCATATATTTTTTATATATAAGTGTCAAATAAAGTTTTCAAAAAAAAACTACAGCTTTGCGCTGCAGGAAAAAAATCGAATACCATTAATGCTGATAAATTGAAACATAAGCGTTGTTCATGCTTGGCGTGCGTTCAATCAGTGCATCCTGGACATCGCCTGTTGTAATGTAAATATGAACCGGAACCTGATTTGAAAAGCTGAAGCTGTTATTGACGATTGATGCTACGTAATTTGTAAAACCAATAATCTCTGTCTGATCAACAAATTTATTGAAGTTGATATTCAGTGTTAAATCTTCCAGCGTCTGATCCTGATAGTAGCCCTTTCCGATGACGCCAACATAATCCGGGAAGTATTTCTGTACAGCACTGCTAAAATTGTTGAATTTGCCCGAATCCGATTTGTACTGTGAAGATGCCGTATTTGACGGAAAAATCACATGATTTTCATTCACAGCTGTCCAATTGCCGATTGTTGAAGAACCATTGCCGACATAAGTGCTGGCAAAGAAATTCCCGGAAACCAAAGCTTCCGGTGCGGCGGCCAGATACAGCGTGAAAAAGATCGGCACTTGCTGAAGTCCGCTGACGCTGCGGATCCGCTGCAGAATCTGCTGGGCATGTGCTTTACCCCACGCCTCGACTGTGGACGGATTGAGCTGTTCAGAAATCGGGTTGATAAGGCCCTTGCTGTCCGTAATGCTGTCTGTATAGACAGAATTCAGAGAAACGGCGATTGATACACCACCCAGCGTATATTTTCCGTTCTTGGCTTTTTTCAGATAATCCTGTTCCAGCACATAATTCATATACTTTGGACTGTTCTGTGCCTGCTGCACTGGATTAGAGCCCTTAGCAAGCGGAGGATTGAGCCCGGGCAGGACCTTGCCCTGCTGTCCGCTGCTCTGACTCTGGCTTTTTTCCTGTCCCTGGCGGTAAAGGATGCCGTTTATATCGCTAGGTTTAAGGTACTGGCCACTCTGAAAAACGTATTGATTCGGGCTGAAGGCACTCTTCGACAGATCCATCAGACCAACTTCCAGCTGATCACTGTCTACAAGGTTTGTCTCTCCATACTGAATGTAGCCGCGGACTGGATCATTAGTCTGCGGCCAGAGCATCTTATAATCCTGGTTGCTCTCCCCGGGAACGATTTGCACCGTTTCTGTTTTCCCTGTATTTTTATTTACAACCTTATTTACTGAACTGTTATTAAACCAACAGCCCGACAGAACGAGCTGCAGGCTGAGCACAACAGCAACTGCCGCGCCCGTCTTTTTATATTTCAAACAGGACCCCTCCTCAATCCTTGAGCGCTTCAATAAAATGCGCTTCGTCCCAAATTTCAATGTTCAGATTTTGTGCCTTTGTCAGTTTAGATCCGGCGGTCTCTCCGGCAACGACGAGATCCGTACTGGCGCTGACACTGCCAGTCACCTTGCCGCCGCGCTTCTCAATTTCATTCTTTGCTTCAGTCCGGGTCATTTGCTCCATCTTGCCGGTCAATACAATCGTTTTACCGCTGAACGGCGAATCTGCGGCTTCGGTCTCGTCAGGATCGGGTCCGAGATAACTCATATTCAGACCAGCCATTTTTAATTCACTGATCAGAGCCAACACCTCAGGTTTAGCAAAATAAGCAACGATTGAATCCGCCATTTTTTCCCCGATTTCATCGACCGCCATCAACTCTTCAAGCGAGGAAGAAACAAGCCGGTCCACTGTCCTGAAAGCGCGGGCAAGAATTTGTCCGGCTTTAGCTCCGATAAACCGGATACCGAGGCCGAACAAAAGCCTTTCCAGAGAGTTCTGTTTGGAGCGTTCTATGGCCTCAAGAAGATTTGAAACCGACTTCTCACCCATCCTGTCCATCACAATCAGATCGTCATAGGTTAATTTATAGAGATCGGCGACATCATGGATCAGCTGCTTCTCAAAAAGCTGCGTCATCACTTTTTCACCCAAACCGTCAATATTCATCGCGTTGCGGGATACAAAATGGATCAGCCCTTCACGAATCAGCGCCGGGCATTTCGGGTTAATGCAGCGGAGTGCCACCTCCTCTTCGAGCCTGACAAGTGCACTCCCGCATTCAGGACAGTTCTCCGGCATAGAGAATGGTTTTTCGCTGCCTGTCCGCTGCTCCGCAAGCACATTGACCACTTCCGGGATGATATCTCCCGCTTTACGGATCACGACACGGTCACCGATGCGCAAATCTTTCTCCCGAATTAAGTCTTCGTTATGAAGTGAAGCTCTTCTGACCGTTGTTCCCGCAACCAATACAGGAGTCAGTACGGCAGTTGGCGTGACTGCCCCGGTCCGGCCGACGCTGATTTCAATAGCTTCCAGCGTCGAAACAACTTCTTCAGCCGGAAACTTATAGGCAATCATCCAGCGCGGTGATTTCACGGTATGGCCGAGCTGCGCCTGCTGCGCCATTGAATCCACCTTGACGACAATACCATCAATACCATAGGTCAGCGCGTCACGCTTTTCCGTATATTCATGTATATAGTCAAATACTTCCTGCATGCTTTTGCATCGGCGTGATTCCGGGTTAACCGGCAGACCGAGCGCTTTAATCGATTCCAGCAGTCCATAATGCGATGTGATTTTCTCTCTGTCAAATCTTCCGGCACTGTAAAGAAAAACGGCCAGCCGCCTCTTAGCTGTGATTTTCGGATCAAGCTGGCGAAGCGAACCTGCTGCCGCGTTGCGTGGATTGGCAAAAAGCACCTCTCCATTTTTGCGTCTTTCTTCGTTCAGTTTTTCAAATGACTTTTTGGGCATATAACATTCACCGCGCACTTCGATATCCTCATCGTCCGGAAGCTTCAGCGGAAGTGAGCGCACAGTGCGCAGATTGTTGGTAATGTTCTCGCCAGTATAACCTTATGGGTAAAACAAATATTGTATAAAAGCGTGTACGTATTGCAAAATCAACTTCCTTTTATATAATATTATTCTTTTCTCGCTTAGACAACCTTAGTATATATTTTTCAATATACAGCCTTCTTAAAGTGCCCTATTATGGGCAGCTGAATATTATAGGTAAAATTGCATTTGTACATTTTTGGAAAATATGATATCGTTCAAACATCATATACTTCACAGTTGGTGATTAAACGATGTTTTTAATCAAAGAATATGTTACTCAAAATGGTATTTTCTATAAAAAATTCGTTCTTAGTAGTGACTCAAAAATCGAATTATCAGAAGTTGTGCAAATAATAAACGCCAAAGTTTTGTATGAAGGCACTGAATATGTTTTTCTTTATGATATGGAGATGAATCCCATACCGGAAATTTTTGATTATATAAATTTTGAACTTCAAGATGCGTCTCCCAATTATCGTTACACCGCTTTAAATGCGTTAAAATTTCTATATTATTTTTTATATCTCTATAACCTAAACCTTAGATCTCTTACCAAGAATGACATCAATAACTTTTTATCCTTCCTTCAAGGAGTATCAAGAGATGGCACTTTATATAGGCTAAATCTAGTTACATCACGTGCCCATTCAACAATACAAACCTATATCCCAATTTATCGTAATTTTGTGACATATTTGGGGTATAAAGAATCCCCCTTCTTAAAAAGGAGTAGTAAATATAAACTCATTTATAGTGCCGATTCAGATAGTCCTCTGAAAATCAATCAATACGAAACGAGCATTTCGAATTACAAACCCGAGATTAGTACCCCGAGATATATTAATGTTTTGGAATTCAAACAAATACTTGAAGTAATTAGGGAAGATTTCACTTTAAGAGAAGAATGTATTGTACGTTTGATGTTTGAAAATGGGCTTCGTATTGGAGAAGTATTGGGGTTAACTAATGAAGACATCGTTGAGAATGAACAAGGTAATTTTTTATACATACGTAATCGATGTACCGACTCTTTTGATCAGTTGGCAAAAGGATGCATGAACGTTAAAAACAAGAGAACATATACTTCGAGAGCTTATAAAACAAAAGATATTGGTTATCAGGTCGTATACTTGAACGATTCATTACTAGAAAAAATCAATGATTATGTTAATGAGTATCACACGAATAACAGCCTCAAATTTAGAGAGCGTTATGAAAAGTTAACTTATGCTGATAATATCGAAAAAGGTAGTAATCAAAATTTCTACTTATTTATAAACAATGTTGGCAAACCGTTAAGTGAGAATCTCTGGGGAAAAATTTTACGAAGCATATTTCATAAAGCAGGATTAAATATAGATAAAAAACGTAGAGAAACAAATTTAAGTCACAGATTCAGGCACGGATTCGCTATGTTTATGGTTAAATATAAACATGTTGACGAACGCACTTTACAACTGCTTTTACGGCATCGTAGTATAAATTCAGTTAAGTATTACTATCGGCCTACTGATGAAGAAGTCATACAACTGAGGACAGATTTTGTTAATTCTATGTATACGATTATTCCGGAGTTGAGAATTTAAGGGGGACATATTTTTGCGACACTTTAAACACATTTCCTCAGATATAAGTATCCAGAAAGCGGTCGAGGCATTTGTACATAAAGCAAGCCATAGTTTCTACAAATTTCATCTGGACGATGCCCTGCAAATAGTTAGTCTTCTCCCTGAGAATATCAATATAGATTCTGTCAATTGGAGCTTTCTTCAAGAGTTATTTAATAAGGGCACTGTTATAAAGAAAGCTGAAGGTGTTTGTAAATTAATTAACGAGCTAATCAAACATGATTGCTACTCTGGAAATTATTCGACAATAATTAGTACTTATAAAAGTACCATTAACTTAAGTAATGAATTGCCTTGGCTCTTCAAAAATCACCTTCAGCCCTTTAATCTAATTGTTATAAAGAAGAACACAGGTACGAAGGCACGAGTTGCATGTTTCAAAAACGATTCCTCCAATTTATTTCTATCTAATTTATTGAAAAATTTTGCAGAAAAAAACATAACAGGTAGTCGAGATAGATACCCTTTTTATACATGTTTTCAACAGAGTTTAGGTAATACTCTAATTGCCGACGTAAAGAGTTTTAGTGCCAACACTTTTAAACAACAATTCTATTTCTTTAAGAAATTGGATAATTCAAATTACAGTCATATATTGTTAAAAAAGTTTTATCTATGGCTGTTAAGTTTAGAAGATGGAAAAGACATTTTGAAGTGGCAGGATGGCATTGATCGAAACATGTTAAAATCTCCTTCCTTTAATATAAATTATGACAAAGGTTATTTGCCTATTCCCCTAAATCCACTGGATCCCATTCCAATATTTGATAAATGGTTGATAATTCCAAATGGAGCCGAAGAAATTTCCACTAAAATTAATAGTTTTTCATATAAACCTATCGACTTCTCCATTGCAGCCGATCAAAAATTAAAAATTTGTCTGAAAAATTGGTTCTGGAATTCTACTGTTTCTTTATCTACAAGAATTGATCAGGCAAATATAGGTTTAAAATTCATTAATTTCATTTGGAATCTCCGTAATAAACATAATATTAAGGAGGTAGCATTTTCTCAAAAAGATGTTGATAATTTGAGCGTCGAAGAAATATTCTCCTATGTTCAATTCATTCGATCAACCAGACGAAATATAATCTATATCTATTTTATCCGAACCTTTCTTACATACATTTCCGAAAACAACTTACACCATGTTGATCCAAGTGTGTTCAAATATTTAGTTGCTTCTCCAAATACTGCAAATAATATGGCCAAAGATATTCCCGATAAAGAGCTTATTCAATTGGAAGCAAGAATTAAAGCCAATGCAAATGGAAATTATCTTAACACTATCTATTACATCATTTTTCACATTGCTTTAGCTACGGAATTCCGAATTTCACAAATTATTAATCTCAAGATTGATTGCTTAGTAAACGGTGTAAAAAATGATTATTATTTAATTTCAAACACAAAAGTATCTAGAGGAAAAAAACTAAAAATACCAATCATCGCTTATACTCGAAGATACATAGAATTGGCCATCAAATTCACACAGCCTGTTAGGGATGAATGTACGGATCGTTCTGTAAAGCAACACATTTTTATTCATAACAAAAACGCCTTAAATGTTCGGGTAGCTGTCGTCCGTTCATTTTCGGATTACTTAAAGCGAACGTGTCATAAATTGAATATTCCTGAATACTCTTCACAAAATCTACGAGACACCTATATGACCAAGTCTATAGAGTACGCAATAAAAAATAAATTATCCGATTTGGAAGTCCGAGTTTTGACTGGTCACAAACAAATTAGCACAACTACAAATCATTATGTTGCTGAAAAAATTAAAGATTATCTCGAAGCAACCCATATGGTGGTCATAGGTAACCCAACAATTAATGGAAAAATTCAGCTGAATACTCACTATCAACAAAAAGATTTAGTCAACGACCAATGCGGATATTGTTCTCATACGTCCTGCATAAAAAAAGACGGAACTTTAGATTGCTTAATGTGCTCAGGTTTTATTGCCACCGTTGATAGAATTCCTTTTTATCAAGAAAAAATAGACAGAATTAACAATGAAATTAAATTAACCAATCTGTCTGCAGAAAAAGAACGACTGGTAACAATAAAACGTCTTTATTTGGCTTATTTTGAAAAATTGTTAGAACTTAAGGAGGACTGTTTATGAATAACCAAGTGCAAAATATTCATAACATCGGCTGGCATTTTAGTCATGAATACGATGATATGGTTCTACATGGGATAACTTCGAACAATGTTTTTGAGCATATCAAACGTATAAACAAATTACCAGTTGTATCCAGCGATATATATTTTACCGATGAAATATGGGACTTCCACTCGGCAGCTCTTGAAAGTGTTCCAAAACGGAAATCAACATTTATTTTTACGGATGTTGATACAAATTTTAAAGAAAAAACAAAATTTTATGTATTAACCAAAATGTGGGTTGATAAGGATAAAATCCAAACAATCTACGTATTTTTTTCCAATATCAAACGTTTTATTAATTATTTAGTTTCCAAGGAGATTTATAATCTAGAATACTTAAGCTTATCGACGATCATTGATTTTTTCGAAACTATTAATATGTTAGCACCAAATACCATTCAAAGATATAAAGTAGCAATACAAGATTTTTACGTTTTTTATTCGTCTAATTACGGGCGATTGGACTGGAAAGAAATTAATGCGTTCCTTTCCAAAGCAGACAGTCATGCTCTAAAGGCACAACGGAAAAATAATAAATGGGATACAATCCCTAATGATTATTTTGATCGCCTGCTATCTTGCTTAGTCAATGTTATGAATAATAAAAAGGCTGCTGTGAACGACAGGGGCATAGCAGCAATGACTATCCTTCTTTCTCAAACCGGTTTGAGAAATGGTGAAATAAGGGATATCCCAGCCAACAGTTTAGAAAGCATCCAAATATTAGACGGAACAAAAACAGCCTATCATTTGAGATACCATACTTCAAAAGGTGTTCGCGGTAACGGGAATTATAAAGAAGTATACACTGTTATGACTGAGTTAGCTTGTAAAGCTTATACAGTGTTAGAAAAATTATACGCAAAAAGAAGGGCGGAGATTGGCACTGACCTCCTTTTCGTTCCCCTTAAGGCAAGAACATTGCCTGTTACAGAAAATGTTTTATTTACTATGTTAAAGAGGCTTTGTGTCATTCATGGGCAAGAAATTGGCTGTATTAATGTAAGGGAAAAGTATCCTACATTGTATCATTGTGCCATGAAAACCTACATGAATCGTGGACTGTGTTCAAGGATCTATTTACAACATTATAAACCTACCGATACCATTAGCGTGCCCCGTCCACATCAATTTAGGGTTAAATTATGCAATGAATTAGTCAGCCAAGGGGTTTCAATTTATTATATCCAGAGACACATGAACCACTTAAGAAAAGAAATTACATACAGCTACTTTAGACAAGAACATGAGGGCAATCAGGATAGAATTTTCGCAGAGTCTGTAATGAAGATGCTCGTAACGGGTGAAACTCAAATACTTGGACAAAGCAAGGATTTATTGCTTTTACGCATTAATGATTTTATAAAAAAATCAAAACTAAACGTTGCCACCAATTTAGAAGAAATCATTACCAAGTTGACGAAAGAAATACCCATTAGAGCGAAAAACGGTGGTATATGCATAAAGAGCGGTCCTATTCGTGAATGCAATAAAAATGATGAAACAGATAACTTCTATTGTGCTTTTGGTATGTGCCCCAACCTGTTTCATTCCTTCTTCATGGTTGACATTAATTACGAGAAATATAAAACTTTGATACAGACTATCAAATACAATCATGAGAAAGGATTTATAAAGGCTGCAGAAAAAGAGACGGAGAAACTAAAATGGATTGCAAAGAAATTTTTAATTCCGGAGTTAGAGGAATTAAACGCTGAAATTAATCATAAGGGCGAAGTAACCATAAAGAAAAAGTTCCCTCAAACATCATTTTTTGTAGATAATTATGATCATGTTTATTCGGAGGTCAAGTCATGGCTGATTTAAATCAATCAATTCGTATATTCTTAGAACAAATGAATGTAGATCCCAAATTAGTTGAGCCTAAAAATTGGGATCATCTAGCAAAAATAGAGAAAGTTTTTAATGAACTATTCCTGATTCAGACGGAAAATAACAATGTAATTAAAAGCAATAGACCATCTATTAATAATATAGCTGTAAAATCGAAAATAGCTAGACAAACCATTTATAATAATGAATTGTTAAAAAAATACATTGAATTTAGAATAGACCAATACGACGAGTCTGATCCGTTAAAAAAGAATGATCAACTTCGAGATAAAATTTTGCACCTGGAAAAGCAAATAAGAGCTATGGTCGTCAGAGATGTTAATCTTGAATTAATGCGAAGGAAAATCACTTTGTTGGAGAATGAAATAAAATTAATCAAGCAAGAAAAAGACGAAATACAAATTCGTTATAATAACTTAAAGCAGAAAGCAGATAATATCCAAACACTTGAAAAAAAAGCGGAAGTACTCCCTTTTAATAACAAACAATGACACACATTCTGTTTTTGTATATAGCCACCACAAAAACCTCCCTAAATTGGATGACAAAAAGTATCTCATGGCTCAAGCTTGGGATACCTTCTATATTTTCCTCAATACCTCTCATCTGACCCATACGGTGTTTTTGACTTATGGTTTTTTATGATCTGGAAAGTTTTAGAATAAATTAGACTTTATACTTAAGTCTTGATTTACGCGAATCATTTTTTCATCATCCTTTTTCTGTCTCAGCCAATATAACCAATCAGGGATCAATATTGCTTGAAGTCGATTAAAAATAAAGATAGCATCTTGATATTTTCTACAAGTATGTTTGTTAATTAGATCAAGCTTATTATCATAAAATAGTTCAATAATACCAGCACCCAATGTGTCTATTTTTTTACACTGATCATTTAATTCGTTAGTCGTTTTGAATCCGTAAAGCAACACAGAAATGGAAGGTAATAGCACCTTCAAAATATAGTCTTGTAGGATCATCTGTGTAAAAATGCCTAAAAGCACCGAACAAATTAAATAAATGATGGAGGCAGCATACACCAATTTTGAAAAGTTTCGTTTTAAAGATATTGCCCACATTAAGTTGCTTCGTTGAGCCAAGAGTACATTTGCATAGAAGTGATTTGAAGATACCCCACCATACCAATCTTTTAATTTATTACTATTACCCTTGAAGGACGAAGAATATTCTTTAATCTCTTCAGGCGGTATTTGGGAACCCGCTAGAACTTTGTTCCATTGCAGTTTAAATAAACTGATATCGAACATTTCTTGTATTTTTGTGCCTTTTAAAATATATTTTTTTTCATAAACATCTAATCCATAAGCCAGTAACACCCATATAGACCCAACTGCAGAAAACCATAGACCAGAATTTGATAAATAAATGAACTTACTACTTTGATACACTAAATAACATGCAATGGACATAATTGGGATAATCACACTAACACTTAACCGTGCTGTACTGAACATTTTTGCTTTGTTATAGCAATATCTCATTGCTTTCAAAAGTTCTATATTTCCTTCGCTATTTTGATTCTCAAACAATAAGTGCACTTCCTATCCTTACTTGTTTAGAAGTTACTCCCGAAAACATTTCTCCAACATTCTAATGCTTCATTGCTATATCCCTGATTCTCATAATATATAGCATTATTTATATTTTGGACACATTCGTTAGCTTGACTACTCACTTTTTGCCGAGAATCCCAGTCCAAAGTATTTAGATCTCCCTGTATTCCTTTTGGATCAAGATGGCTATTGAAAATTGATGTACTTAAATCGTTAAAGAAATCTCGAAGTTCCTGAGTTCTCCCATTCCACCAAAACCTGTTTTCAAAATAATCAATGACAATATTTTCTATTAAATAAGACGAAATTTTTATGGAACAGTTTGTGTTCCAATACTTTATCAACCTAATAAATCCTAATATATTTCCATTGAATCTTTGGTTTATATTAGTGGCCCTATCATTATCTAATCGGGGATCAGTTTTTTTCCAGTTTCCAGCCCCATCGGGAATAATATAGTAGTCCTTATTATTACCATCCCTAGTCGTTATAAAGGCTGGAACAATATCAAAAACCCAATCGTATGAGGATAGGTCTAGCGTTGCTGCTTCCTGACGTCTATGAATCTCAGCTTTTTGGTATTGTGGAATGATTGACAAACTACTTTTAATTTTTTCAATTACTCTAATCGAATTTAATACCCCATCATCATTAGTTAATTTTTTTAACAATTCCGCACTATCTGGAACGTTTAGTGTTATCGTTCCATTATTCTCAAAGTAGGTAGTTCCATCCCCTGAAAAAACAAGCATTAAATCAATATCATCTAGTGGGCGAATTTTGGTTCTTCTCCTAAAAGATCCAAAACTCATAACTTCCTTATCTTTATAGAGTATGGGAAAATTCTCAACTTTGTCAGGGAATGTTTTCAACTGATCATACAACCAATCCCGGCTATTTCGTCCGGACGTTGTGATCTTGCCATCCAAGTCAACATAATCTCTTATGAAGTCATTAAATGCACTGTTCACCGTTACCAAAATTCCATCTCCCTTTTTTAGATAGTATAGTTCTTCAATAGCTTCAACTCCAGAACAAATTGGAAAGTATGGAAATTTTAGTTTTTGGTTAACTTTCAATCCATGTCCCATGCTTTTATTGAACGACGTGAAAATGTCTAGAAGGGACTCCCCCACTAATCATAGCATTTAGAAATTCCTGAATTATGATAAAATAAGGTAAATGTTTATTCTTTTAACTCTGCTATGGAGCTGATAAAGTTGAAATTTGATGAAGAATTTGAAATTCTATCGCGAGCTACAAGAAATGAAATATGGTGAAGTTTTTATAAAGAATTACCTTTTTGTCGTTAAAGATGGGCACAAATACATTAATGGTTATATGGGAGATCTCTATCCATATGCAAAAGGATTAGTCGGGGCTGATTTTAAATTTACCGATTTCTATACGAAGTTACGTGAAGCAATTCATTCGGTTGAAAACGCCAATCAAAATTTTACAATTAACTATCTATCACCCGAAAGTGGATTGTCTAGAATCAATAATTTTCAAAAGCAAGCATCTAGCATAAAAGGAAAAGTGAGTGAAAATATTTACTTTAATCATGTTATGAGGGTACCGATGAGTGAGAAACAAGGTGAGAAAGCAAAAGGAATCCTTGATCCGTTACAAATCAAATTTTGTGAGAAAAATAGAATTACACCAGTATTTGTCAAAGACATAAATAGGCAAAAAAGATTCATCATAGAGTAATTTAATCCGGTTAGTTTATATTCTCTGATAATAATCAGAAAACCCTTCGTTCAAGAATGGGATCCTGTGAAGGGGGATACGGTTTAGAGAGATCCAGTTCGTTCTTATACCAAAAATCAGTATATTTTTGTAATAGATCCCAATGTTTTTCTTTATCTTTTTCGCTAAGAGAGCTGTTAGGATTTTCCCATTGTTTGATCGTTTCCGGGTCAAGTTCCCCGTAGGCTTTCACCCATTCTGTAAATGTTATATAGTCCAAACTTTTTTCACCTACCTCAGTATCAAATTTTATTAGGCATTCTTTCTTTCTCATCAATATCGTATAAGCATCATTATCTGGTTATTCCTTTTTGATCAGAAATCAAACAATGACATTTTCAATTTTGCATAACAAAAAAAAGATCTCCACATGGAGATCCTTCTTTGTTATAAATCTAATAGACACATCATTCAAATTCACGGTCAATACGCCAAGGGGCTTTATGCTTTCTTTGATATCTAAACTAAGGTTGAGCATCCATTTTTTGAAGCGTTTCTTTAACGATTGCAATTGATTTTTCAACTTCTGCATCTTGCCTGCGAAGATTTTCCTCCATTTCGCCAAAGTTCACTAAATTCAAGGAATTCAACGCCATCCTTCAGTTTTACACTCATGGGAAAATCTCCCTATAATTAATTTAACGAGGTTAACCAGCGAAACAAAAGCTCTTTGATTTATGATATAATTATATTAAGAAATTATGAGAGTGACTGTTAGTTCATGCCAAGATTGTCAAGAATAATAGATAGTGCTGATTACTATGATAGATTAACTATACCTATATACCACGGGACTGCAATAAATTGGGAACTAATTAAGAGCCCTCTGATTGAGTTCGTCTAATTAAATAATTCGTTTTCTTACCATAAAAAAAGCTACCTCATTTCTGAGATAGCTTTTTGCTTAATTTGATTAATTAATGCCAACGTAGAAAAAAGTATCGCCTTTGACGAAGGACAACTTATGTCCGCCAATCACCACGGT
Source organism: Sporolactobacillus pectinivorans (assembly GCF_002802965.1). NCBI lineage: Bacteria > Bacillati > Bacillota > Bacilli > Caryophanales > Sporolactobacillaceae > Sporolactobacillus > Sporolactobacillus pectinivorans. The sequence goes on from NZ_NXGA01000001.1 coordinate 3,632,185, forward strand.
ATAATTCTTCCGTGCATTTGAGGCATTATCTGACAGCATCTCTTTTATAACAAAAATAATTCCCAACTAATAAATATAATAAAATCTTAATTGCCATTTGATTCTTCATTGGATTTAATTTCATCTTCGTCAAGAACTCCAAGCGATAGACATTCTACAATATTATCCTCTAGAACTCTTTGCCGTTCGGAATCTAGTTCTCCAACTTTATTTATTAAAAGACTTTTGTGTATTGTGGTAATCTGACTTACATCAATATATTGCTCATATCTCTCATTTTTACAATATACAAAAATAGGATGTTCATCTGTAATTAATTTCTGATACCACGGTTTGATCTTCTCGTTTTCCTTAATTGTGTTTAATGGAGCAACGAGAATATATTCGTATTCTGATGAATTATTAATAAAATCATAAGAAATAACCACAACATGTCTTGGCTTAACAGTCATTACAATTTGTTGTTCTCTTGCTTTCATCTTTCCGTCTTTTAACTGTGGTGAAAAATCACCTCTATATTCGGAGATAATTCCTTGATTTGGGTTATCTTGTAATGGTAAAAAGAAACGTAAAGGTCGTTTAGTATCAGAAGGATATACCATAACAGCATTAAAAATGTTGTTTTTGTGTATATCCTTCCAATTTTCTTTATTCATGTATATTGTTTGAACAACAGTAGACACAGCAACATTATTCCTCTCTATACAAATCGTCCCAAGTAATATTACTTAATCCTCTGGATCCTTTAGAAACACGATTTGCTTCTTTGAAATCTTCTTCAGTAAAATTTGCAAATTTGTTGGTATGACGTTTTAATGTCCTTTTCAATTGTGTGGAGGGTTTACGATAAGTTTGAACAGCTTCCATTTTTTTCTCCCCCTTATTACTACGATTTTTGCTACGATCATCCATGTTATTACCTCCTAAAGGGCATTATCGCCAAGGTAATAACATATTTATGCAACAGATAGCCAGAATATGAAAAAAACAGCTATAGTTAAGTTAACTATATACTAGTTAATTTAACTATAAAGCAAGTCCATGAATTAGTCTACTAGTTTTTCTTTGTACCTAAAAAGAGCTCCCTCGGTACTCAGGAAGCTCTTTCAATATATTTTTTAAGGCACGTGAACAATTTGATTAATTAATTCCAATGTACAGCAAGACTCAGATAATTTCCGCATAATACCGTCCATCAAGAATCCCAAATTCCACATCAGCCGGAAACGGATTAAAATCTTGCTGTGCGAGAAGCATTGAATTTTCAACCCAATCCTTAAAATTATTAGATAAGCGATAAGCCAAAACTTCTCCATGAGTTTCAATAGTTATAATAACATGCTTCTGATTAACTAAACCGACAGATAATACTCTGTAAATCATCCCTTTATCTTTTGTTGACTTCAAGATAGGGATTTCTAAAAAATTGTGCTTAGATACATCCTTATAAATCTTAGCCCCGGCTTGATTTACTACAAACTCATCCATCCCTTATTCCCCCCATTTGACTTATCCTTGGCTCCAATGCATAGGTCCAAACATAATATAATGTATCTATTCTATCATCCTAAATATCGAGATTGCTGCTAATTACCATCAACCTTTGCCTGTTGTGCTGTATTATATAAATACTTTGCGACATAGATTAAACGCTCATCATTCATTTCTAAGTTATTCCTCTTAACAGCATTACAACATCTTTCAATATTCAAAAAAACAGTAATCGAGTCATACTGTCTTGCAGTATCCAGAGCAATTTTTACAACATGTTGCCGCCAACTAATTGATCCTTCTGATAAGTATTTCAATTCACCATCAAGAGTTGTTAAAAAATTGGAATAGACAGCGGAATGAGTCATACATTACCACCCTTTTGGTTTAAATCTTCTTTATGAGCTTTTTAATTCAAGTAAACGCCTATAAATTTGTTCCATTCAAATCTCAATCTCAAATATGCCACAGTATGGAATTTTATCTTGTGTTACAAATTGACTTATCAGTATTTTGTGCGTAACTACTACGATTCTCATACAAGCAACATATTTTATTAACACCTCTTCGGCTCTGTTTCTAACATTGGAGAAACTTTCCCATTGATACTTACAATTGGTATTGTGTGAACCATTAAAATGCTTAACCTCTTTTATAAGCTCTATAAAATGTTCAAAGCCTGAATTCTGATAAGTCAAATCGGGCAACCATTCGTGCAAATCAGTCTCAACTTTAATATTAAGGCCGGTACTTTTAGATATAATTGCGGCAGTTTGTAAAGTCCGAGTGTAAGGTGAAGATAAAATTAAATCAGCTGATTTCAATCTGTCGTCTTTTGCAACCTGTTCCGCCTGTTTAATGCCCTTAGGTGAAAGCTCTGCTAAATCTCTTCCATGACCAACAAAATTTTTACGGGTAACATGTTCATAGCTTGGCTCACCATGTCTAATAAATACCACATGCATTTTATCACCACTCTTTTGATCTAATGAATGATGTAATCTTGATTGATTAATCCTGGGCGTTAAACTTTGGTAAAAAGACGATTTTTTGTAACAAACCCTCTGATTTCTCCCAACCATTCCCATCATTTGATAGATATCCCCAAATACAAGGCCACAGCTAAGGGATATCATAGTTATAAAAGAGATTTCAAAACAACCTATGCTTAGTAAAGGATACAATCCGATAGAACTGTTTCCAGACAGTCATTAAAGCAAATTTTATGACAGGAACAATCAACAGTTAATTCTTAGTCAAAATATTAATTAGTCTTTTGTTCGCTTACAACATAATTATGAATCCACGCAAATTGTCTGGCAATTTTTTCTTCTAAAGAACCTTCTGATGTCCTTGGAAAATCTTTTTCCAATTTTATTTCACCTAATTGCTTTTCAATTGCTACTAATAAATGTTCCGGTTCGATGATCTTAATAATTGAATCATATTGCATTCGATTAAAATCAGATTTTTTAGGTACCCCATCAGGTCCCCATGCTGTTGGTACATATTGCTTGATAAGTTCTAAAGCAAAACCTGGATGCTCATCTAATTTATTTTTAATAAAGTCTTGAGCCTCATTCTTCTCTCCGTATTCTGTCCAAAAATAGCATAAACTTGGCAATTTTTTAGCATGTGTTTCATCCTCAAGAATATTTTCTGTTTTAAACGCTAAGGAAATTCGAGAAGCTAGTTCTCTACCTATTTTCCTCAGATCTTGGATTAAAAAGCCTCTTGGATTAGGATATTCTTTTGTATCTCTTACTAACCAAGTGAAACATTCTGCTGCAAAGTGCAAAGGAATAGCATTATCTATGACTTTAATTGCTAAATTAATCTGGTCATTTTTATCATTTACTGATTCTATTAGTTCGCCAATTAATATTGCTCCTTGACTGTACGGGTTCATTGGTGTGAGAAACTGTCTAGGATTCGGCAAATTATTCCCTAATTTTGAAATTGCCATTGCCAATGTCTCAGCTTGATTTTGACTTAGTGATTTTGCTCTATCTCGAAGTTTTGATATAAAAACCTTTGCATTACGTGCGTCTAAAATTCCGTCAATTTCTTGTTTAATTTCATCTGAAGACATCCTTTCTGTCAATAGAAGTAATTTTTTTATCCCTTGATCAGAAATATCTTCTTTGGGAATAGAATATGAAAAATATCTTTCAAAATATTTATCTGCACACACTCTCTGATTTTCATTCCAGGATTTTTCCCATTCTGAACCATACCGAATATTCCCAAATACAGCATTAAGAGCTGGAAAGAGAAAACATAATACTCTTTTTATCTCCTCTTTAATGTCAAAAGAATAATCTTTAAGAATAGCCTCTATTTCTTCCTTTCTTCTTTTTTCCTCTTCATTGTCTGATCTATATCGCATAGATGGATTAATCATAAATTTATTTTTATTTTCTCTTATAAAGTCATACACATCAGATGAAAATACCCTTAGTCCTTCTATGAGCATTAAGTCTACAGGATTTACCTCTCCTTTGAGGATGGGTAATGAAAAAGTAAGTATATTAGAATACAGCATTGCTTGTCTTGGTGTTTTAAGTTGTTTTTCGATACAAGTAAAATTATTTACAAATAGCTGAGCCTGTTCTTCTGTCAATTCAATTTCTGCTGATTCAAGGGCATTTTCTACCCCTTTTAAACAGAAATTTCTTAAATCATTACTATCTATTATTGGTAATTGTAATGGAACTTGGATTATTTTTTCTAAAAAAGCCCTTCCAGCATTTATATTTCCTGATCCATACCTTTCCTGTAAAGCAGCTGCAACCATTTCCTTATCAAAAGCTAAAACATATGCAGTATATTTAAAATCAGCAGTTAACTTTACCAACCGAAATACAGCATGAATCTCATTTTTTTCCAGTCTGTCAATATCGTCTATCAAAATAACCACACGTTTCTTCTCTTCCTCTAAAACTGATTCAATTCTTTCCTTAAGTTCTACAATGTCCGCAGTTTTAAAAAATGAAGATACTCCGTCAGCTATTTCACCCTTTCCGAAAATACTAGCAACAGGTTTTAAAAATTTTTTAATAAATCCCCCTACTCTTTCTCTTCCTGTTTCGATTGATCGATCTATTGATGTTGCCAAATCATTAAAAAAATTTGCTAACATATGTTCTTCTTTACCATATCGCCATGGATTAAAACGTATGCAAACTACATGCTCTTGCTTATTAAGTTCTCCCTCAATAAAGTTGAAAACAGAAGTTTTCCCTTCTCCCCATGCACCATAAATACCAATAACGATACTGTTAGGATCTTTTCTTTTAGATATAACATTTGCGACCCGTCTTGCAAATGGAAACCTATTGAACTGATCCTGTGACTCATTAGAAACCGGCGAATCTGAAGAATACATCTCTTGATTATTTATCATTATGAATTTTCCTTTCTTTTTCACCGCAGACTGATAAATTCATTTTCGCTACATATGCTGGAAAAATATAATAATCCAATCAAAAATACAATAAATAGAATCCATTCTATCGATAATAATTTTCTCTTGATGCAATAAATATTTAAGAGCTACAAATAATTGCTTTTTATTTTCATTTACACCATAATATTTGCTTTGAAATCAATTCACAATAACAACTTTGATTTTCATGATGGGCGATAGTACTTATAATGAGAAAACTATGTAAAAACAAAAAACACTCTATACAGAGTGCCTTATTTCAATTATCTTGGAAATTTTCTTTGGTTTTCTTTTTTTTCGATTTTCTTCAAGATTCGTTCGTTCTTTTCAACCAATTCTGGGTGACGACTGTTTTTTTCCATGTTTTCCTTGATGATCTTTGCTATATTCATGTCTATCCCCCATTCCATAGTAAAGCCAGCCCTTTATTAAAATTGTACATTATTTTCTAAACAAAACTCAATGTTGAAGGCATTAAATCATTTGCCTAATTTGATCTGTTCCGAATCACAAACATTTTACTTGCAGAATATATAAGTTGATATTAATATAATAATTAGTTTATATAATGGATGGTGGATATATGGAGAAAATTAATGAAAGGATTCAAGAAGTATCGGCTTTTTTAAAACTTATCGGGGACAAAACACGACTGTCTATTCTGTCTTATCTAAAGCACAGAGAAATGTGTGTCTGTGAATTTGTTAATGTATTTGATCTGTCTCAACCAGCCGTTAGCCAGCATTTAAAGAAATTACGCACTGCGGGTGTCATTTGTGAACGTAAACAAGGAACGTGGGTCTATTATCGCTTAAACCCGGATCTCCCAGTCTATATTTCTGATCTTATTCAGACACTCCCAACGTTAAGAATTAAGGAATGCAATTGTCAGACGAACGAAAATCTGGTTCAGTTGGAGTCATCAAAATGAAAAAATTGTCTTTTCTCGATCGCTATTTAACCTTATGGATTTTTTCAGCGATGGTTATCGGCATTGTGCTTGGTCGTCTCATCCCATCTTTTGTTCAGGCTCTGAATGCCCTTCAGATGGGAACAACATCCATACCGATTGCCATCGGGCTCATCATCATGCTGTATCCACCTTTGGCAAAAGTACGCTATGAAGAGTTGGGAAAAGTTTTTAAGGACGTTAAAGTTCTTGCCCTATCCCTCGTACAAAACTGGATTATCGGACCAATTTTAATGTTTTTACTGGCGATCATTTTTTTACACGGATATCCAGCTTATATGACAGGGTTGATTATGATTGGTCTGGCACGCTGTATTGCGATGGTGATCATCTGGAACGATCTGGCTCAAGGGAACCGTGAATACACGGCCGGACTGGTAGCGTTTAACTCGATTTTTCAAATTCTGTTTTATTCTGTTTTTGCATATTTTTTCGTGACTGTGCTTCCAGGATGGCTGGGTTTAGAAGGCCTTCAGATCCATGTCACCATGCTGGAAATTGCTCAAAGCGTCTTCATTTACTTAGGAATACCCTTTTTGGCAGGCGTCTTAACCCGTCTCATATTAGTTTCAATAAAGGGAAAAGAGTGGTATGAGAAAACCTTTTGTCCGCTGATTAGTCCCCTAGCCTTAATCGCACTCCTTTTCACAATTATTGTGATGTTTTCGATTAAAGGAGATATGATTATCCAGTTGCCTCTTGATGTAGTCCGGGTAGCCATACCGCTCATGATTTATTTTGTCATCATGTTTTTCGTCTCCTTTTTTCTCTCACGGAGAATTGGAGCAGATTATGGTAAAACGACGGCCCTGAGCTTTACGGCAGCCAGCAATAACTTTGAACTTGCCATCGCAACGGCTGTAGGGCTGTTCGGCATTCAATCTGGAGAAGCCTTCGCTGCCGTCATTGGTCCACTCGTGGAAGTTCCAGTCATGATTGGCTTGGTTAATGTCGCACTATTCTTTAGAAAAAAATTCAGCTATAAAGCACCCACCACAAACGTGAAGGATGGAATTTAACATGGATAAAAAAATCATTTACTTTCTCTGCACAGGGAATTCCTGCCGTAGTCAAATGGCTGAAGGCTTTGGAAAGAAATATTTAGGAGACAAATTTGATGTGCGTTCGGCCGGCATTGAGGCTCATGGATTAAACCCGAATGCGGTGAAAGCCATGAAAGAAGCTGGCATTGATATTTCGCAGCAAAAATCCAAACTGATCGACATGGCTTTGTTGAATCAGGCTTACCTCGTTGTCACCCTTTGCGGGGATGCTGAGGAACGGTGCCCCATGACGCCTCCAAAGGTGAGACGGGAACACTGGGGCTTCGATGATCCGGCAAAGGCACAAGGTACAGAAGCTGAGAAATGGGCTGTATTCCAGCGTGTCCGCGATGGTATTGAAAAGCGAATAAAACAGTTTGCAGCGGAAGAACAATTGATTAAATAAAAAAGGAGTCGGTAACTATGGCAATAACCAATGATCAAATCAGGCAAAATGTACGGAACCGGTACAAGAAGATCGCTCTTCAGGATGTCTCAGCTCCGTCCTGTGGCTGTTCCTCTGAAGTGGGATGCTGTGATACTCAAGCGGATCGTAACAGTGTATCCCAACAACTCGGCTACTCTGCCGAAGAATTAAATGCGGTACCTGAAGGAGCTAATCTAGGTTTAGGCTGCGGCAATCCCCAGGCTATTGCCTCTTTAAAGCCCGGTGAGCATGTACTGGACCTTGGAAGCGGTGGCGGATTTGACTGCTTCCTTGCCGCTCGCCAGGTGGGCGAAACCGGCCAAGTCGTTGGTGTGGATATGACACCCGAAATGATCAGCCGTGCACGGCAAAACGCTATTAATGGGCAAATCACCCATGTTGATTTTCGTCTGGGAGAAATTGAACATTTACCTGTAGCCGATCAGTCGATTGATGTCATTCTATCGAATTGCGTCATCAATCTTTCACCGGATAAACCTCAAGTATTTAAAGAGGCTTTTCGTGTACTGAAGAAAGGCGGACGGCTCGCGATTTCAGATGTTGTGCTCACTGCTGAATTGCCTGCCGAAATAAAGAGTGACTTGGATGTTTCCTACTCAGGCTGTATTTCGGGAGCTTCCTCGATCGCAAATCTTCAAAACATGCTGGAACAAAATGGATTTACGCAAATTGAGATCCGACCCAAAGACGAATCCAAAGTATTCATCAAAGAATGGGTTCCAGGAGCAAATATCGAAAACTATATTGTATCGTCAACGATTCAAGCTGTTAAGCCTTAATGTAGTGAATAAATAAGAGGTTGTCCCAAAAGGGCGTCAGCCGACAATAACAGATTTTTAAAAGGTTGATAAATCAAGGGTTTGTATAGTAAAAGAGGTTGCCTCAGAGTCAAAAAAACGACTTATGAGACAGCCTCCTTTTTTATTTTCTTATTTCCCAATAACACGGCTCCTACGTTCCACTAGAACAACATCATGCCATGTACCATCAGGCATTTGAGCAATCTTCTCTCTAAACCCGATTTCCCTGAACCCACATTTTTTATGTAATGCTAAGCTTGCTTTGTTTTCCCTGGTGATTGCAGACTGCAAGGTCCAGAAACCATAGCCTTCTGATTCTCGAATCAAGTGATTTAACAGTGCTGTTCCAATCCCTTGCCCTTTGCATACATGGCTAATGTAAATACTGACTTCCCCAATGCCTTTATAACAACAGCGGCTTGAGGTTGGACTTAACGCAGCCCATCCCAATAGGGCGTCTTCTGAACGTGCCACAATTCGACATGCCTTCACATGATTTTGATCCCATTCAGCCCATTCCGGAGCCGCGTTTTGAAAGGTTGCTAATCCCGTTTTAATGCCATCCAGATAAATCTTTTTGACCTGCTCCCAATCCGAATTTTTCATCAGATCCATTTGATAGCCCACTTGATTGATGTCCATTCAGCCTCACTTCTCCCAATCCAAATATAAAAGTGGGATGCATTGGTAATCCCATCCCATGCATCCGTTTAATGCTTATTTTACACTTTTTGTTTCCTCTACTGTCTTTCCTGAAGAACAGCAGGACGACGTTTTCTGATTGTCTGTTTTAACTTCCTCAATCGTGACATTGCAGCAAGACTGCTCCTTCTTTTTCCCAAATAACTTCATAACCCTCACCTCCTTTAAATAATGTAGTGGGTTCATACGATGGATCATCTTCTAGATTAGATAAAACAGGAATCCTGAAAGAGTAGACATGGCAAAGACTGAAACGACAAAAGCTGTGACCAATCTCTTTTGGAAGATGGAATTGAGCAACGTTAGTTCCGGCAAACTTGCACCTGCTGAACTGATCATCAAAGCCATGACAGGAGCAACGGCCATGCCCTTAACAATCAAAATCTGTGACATCGGAATCATCATGGATAGCCGAATGTACAGTGGAATACCAATGATGGCTGCAATTGGTACGATCCACCATTGATTTCCTCCAAAGGTTGTGGAGATCCACTCAGTAGGCACAGCTCCATGGATAACGGCTCCGATTGCAGCTCCGATAATCAAGTAGGGATAAACGGTTTTCATCAATTCAAGCGTTTCTTGAAAGGCTCTTTTCAAACTGAATTTTTGTGAGCTCTCTTCATATCCAGTCATGATGACCTGTTTCACCGATTTTTCAAAGCCCAGTTTTTCGAGCAGTAGACCGATAATGGTTGATAGTATTGATGTAATCACCGTGTAGGCAACCGCAACCTTAACGCCTAACAAAGCCCCCATCAGGGTGATAATGGTTGGATCGAGAACCGGAGAGGAGAACAGGAAAACCATGACAATTCCAAAACGAATCTTTTCTTTTAACAGATTCACAATAACCGGGACAGTCGAGCAGGAGCAAAAGGGCGTGATGAAGGCCAGGAGCAGGGCTGCCAGTACCCCTAAAGTCGTATTTCTCCCACTCAAATAGCGATTTATTTTTTCATAGGGAATCAATCCCTGAATCAAACTAATAAGAAAAGAAATGCTGACAAACAGCACGGTTAACTCAAGAGCAATGGATAAAAAGCTTTGAAAAATACTCTCGACCATCTTGAATCACTCCATTAAATTTGTATTTTGCAAGTATTAGTTCTAAAAAAGATAATTAGCCTGTCTTCCCGTTGTTAATCAAGCGACTGAAATCGAGAATATTTCTTTACAAAATCAGAACAGACAAAACCCATTATTCTGATGTCAAAGATGTTTCTGCTTGCTTGCAGGAAACCGGGGAGCAGCATCCGTCCGACTGGGCCATTGACGCATTAAGCAATCGGATGGAGCGAATAACTGTCTCCTTTTCAAAAGAACTCATATGAGAAAATACATCATCCAAAAAAGTATTCATTTGTTGGTCAATTTGTCCAGCTACTCCTTTTCCCTCTTCAGTCAGACGCAGCACAAACACCCTTCCGTCTTCCGGACTCGGCGATTTTTTCATCAGGCCCATTTTGACAAGCGTCTGAATTTGTCGGCTGAAGGTGGACATTTCCATACCCAACGTTTCAGAAATGGTTTGTATCGACTGTCCGGGCCTGCGATCAACCTCGTAAAGGATATGACTCTGAACAAGTGAAATGTTGTACTCCTCTGTTGAACAACAGTATTTATCTAGAAAGCCGAAACGTCGGATCATAATTTGAAAAAGTTCTCTCAGGTTTTCCATCTTTATTCCTCCTTAACTTGAATTCATTATATGATTTCTATTTGCAAAATGCAATTAGTTAATTCACCAGATCCAAATCTGCATTTCTTTTTTGATATTTATCTATTTTAATCGGCTTCGACAGATAATCGTCTCCAAAAGAAACTTTTCTCCCAAAAATAAATGATATTAAAGAATAGCTAAAAATGATTCCGAATGACACGGACAATCCATATACAATTGAAGCATCAAGTAATTTTGAAATGAGGGGTATCAGAACGATTGATAGGCAGGATACAATCAAATTTTTCATGGACCCCACACGACCTTTAATCGGCCCGGTACACCGCTGCTGAAGGTGAGAAGTAAAAATGGCCACCGAGAAAGCGTTAGCCGCTCCGAACGTCAGCATAATTAGGAATGTAATTAATGGGTTTCTACTCAAGATCAAAAATATAAATAATAGCGATTGAACAAGAAGCCCGAGAAATGCAGAATTATTAATACCAAGCTTCTTGGATAATAGCACAACAAATGTAACAAATATCATGGCTCCGACAGCGAACCCACCATCATAAAGCGAAATATAAAAGCTGTTGTTTTTGTACCAATGTGTCACCATTGGGACTAACATTAAATTAAAGAAAACAATAGAAAGATAATCTCCAGATGCCATAAATAGATGTGCAGCAAAGCTCTTCTCCTTTTTCATGGCTCTGGCTATTTCTTTCCAGTCATTGATTAAGTTAATCCCTATATTTTTGCCAACATCTTTCTTTACACGGACATGAATCACTTTTGCAAAACTAACGAAAAGGGCCGACAGAAAAAAAGTGATTCCATCAATAATCAATGCAGTCGGTGTGTTGAATAAATAAATAATAGGAGCGACTAGTGCACAGCCCAGTAATTGTCCGCCTTGAAATAGAGTTGTAATCATGCTATTAATTTCAAGAAGCTGAGATTCGTCTTTAACGATTGCAGGTAATAAAGCAAAGTTGGCGGAACTGAAAAATGGACTGACGATATTCAGAAGGATTACAGCAATAAATAGATAGACCAATCCTAAATTATTAGTGATCAAAACCACCAGACCACTGCTTAGGACTAAAAATCCGCTTAACACATCACAGATAACCGAAACAAATTTAGGATTATTTCGATCAACCAGGGAGCCTGATAGAAGCTGTACTGAAAGCATGACGAGATATTGAAGAATCAGTACTCCACCGAATGCCAACGCACTATTCGTTCTATCGTACACTAATTTACTAATAGCGATCGTGAACATGCCATTTCCCATATTAGTTATCAATGTTGCCAGCATTATTAGTTTAACTTCTCTGGAATGATGCAGGAATCTGTATAGAAATGATTTATCGTTCATTAACCAAGCCTTCTTTGTATTGTGGTTTTGTGTTGACTTATGGGACATATCAGCAAATATCGACTTATATTTGCGTTATACAAATAAATAATTTAGAAATAAATAAATGGTTATTGATTCACTATCTTGTAAATCGTAGAAAAAAATGTGCAAATTGACGGAAGTCATTAAAAGTCTAAAATAAATTTATCATTGCAACTCCTCCCTTCAGAATAGAATTATATATATTTTATTTGTAATTTGCAAATATAATGTACACATGATCCACTTTTTTAATCTTTATCTAGAATTTTCTCAGAGGGAGCAAAAAAGTAGACAGCTTGTGAGGGTCTCGAAACCATAAGTTGCTCCAAAAAGGCAGCCGAATATGAAAAAAGAGGCTGTCTCAAAAGTCATTTTTGACTCTTAGGCAGTCTCCTAATATCACATCTTATGTCCTTGAAAATCCCAGTGATCATTCACATTTCTATTTTTCCCATCTTGAAAATTCTTCAGAGCTGTTCATTTAACATCTCCTGAAATTCCTTTTCAGTAATTATTGCGACTCCAAGTTGTTGAGCTTTGGTTAATTTACTACCCGCATCTTCCCCTGCTAGAACATACGATGTCTTTTTAGATACACTGCTCGAAACCTGGCCACCATGACTCTGAATCAGTTCTGCGGCTTCACTTCTTTTTAGGTTTGGGAGTGTGCCTGTAATAACAAAACGTTTACCAGACAGTCTTTCATCTCCCTCCTTGTTGCCCGCATTTCTGGATACAGTATTCACTCCAACTTCTTTCAGTTTGGAAATTAATTCTCGGTTGTTTGTCTGCTCAAAAAAATTCAAAACAGCATTGACGATTGTATCACCGAAATCAGGAAGAGCTATTAATTGATCATAGGTTGCATTAATTATGGCATCAATATCTGGAAAATTCAGAGCCAAAACTCTTGCCGTTTGTTTTCCCACATTTTTGATCCCCAAACCTGTAATCAACTTCTCAAGATCATTATTTTTAGATCTCTCAATTGCCTCCAATAAGTTATCTGTTGCCTTATCTCTGCCTACAACACCTTTTTCAATTAACTCTGCTCTGTATCGCTTCAAGTAATAGATATCAACAAGGTTACCGATATAACCGTCAGAAATAAGCGTTTCAACAGAATTTGGGCCTAATCCCTCTATGTCCATGGCCTCTTTAGAAGCAAAATATGCGATTCCTCTTATTTGTTGAGCATAGCACCGATCGCTTACACATCTTAAGTCCGCTCCGTCATCGTCTTTTACAACGGGAGAATCACAAATAGGACATCTTACTGGCATTTCATACTTGATAGCACCATTTGGTCTTTTTTCTACAAGGACTTTTTTGACCTCAGGAATTATATCTCCAGCTTTTTGTATAACAACTGTATCACCAATTCTAATATCCTTTGTATTGATATAATCCTGATTGTGTAAGCTCGCTTTTGATACTGTCGTCCCCGCTATCTTAATTGGTTCTAGTATTGCCAAGGGGGTCAACTTTCCTGTTCTCCCAACCTGTACCTTTATATCCTTTACAACCGTTTCTCTTTGTTCAGGAGGGTACTTATAGGCAATGGCCCATTTAGGAACCTTACTTGTGCTCCCTAACGTCTTTCTGTCATTTAAATCATTTACTTTAATGACTGCCCCATCAATGCCAAATGGTAAATCAAGCCTCTTCTCGCCAATTTCACATACGGCTTCCCACACTTCTTCAGCTGTAGTGCATATTGGAGATCCCGGAACGATAGGAAAACCCATCTTTTTTAACCATTCCAATGATTCATTATGGGTGTTAAATCTCAGCCCTCCTGATACTTCCAAATTAAACACAAAAATGTCAAGATTACGCTCCCTAACAATTTTAGGATCCAATTGCCTCAGTGTGCCGGCCGCCAGGTTTCTTGCTGTTTTGTATGTCTTGCCTCCAGCATTTTTTTGCTTTTCCATGATCATCTCAAATGAGAGGTTTGACATATAGACTTCCCCACGCACCTCTAAATATGGGATGTCAGTAGGAATTTTCTTGGGTATTGGCTGTATTTCTAACGCATTCGCTAAAACTGACTCTCCGATTTCACCATTGCCTCTAGTTATCGCTTCTTTTAACTCGCCATTGTAATACCTCAGCATGAGTGTTAATCCATCTATTTTTGTTTCAACAACATAATGAGGATCATCCACCTGAGAACTTACCCTATGAACAAAGTCAATGACTTCTTCCTTTGAGAATACGTCTTGAAGACTTATAACTGGAATGTCATGTTGAACCCTTTTTAATTCACGCTTTGGCGATCCTCCGACCTCTTGAGTTGGAGAATCTGGATTAACATATTCCGGATGCTTTTTCTCTAAACTTTTAAGCTCATTTGTTAACCGGTCGTACTCATAATCAGTTATTTCTGGCTGATCTTCATCGTAATACCTTTTATTGTGATACCAAATGATTTTGCGTAGTTCTTCAACTCTCGCCTTATCACTCATGCTGCTACGCCTCCCACACGTGAAATCCAAGAATTACTTTCTTCATTCACTGTGATGGAAACACCACATGCACCAAATATCTCTTCACCTAGTTGTCTAAGCAATAGCTGACTTATTTCCATGTTATGCCGTTGTCGGAATACTCCATATCTAGACACGTTCTGTTTTACTGATAACGTGCCATCGCCGCGCGTCGCCCCAAGCACAAAACGCCCCTTTTCATAGGTCAGGGAAATAGCCAGTCCATCAATTTTTAATTCGCAGACGTAAGTCACATCGTCTCCCACGGCCTGGCGGACGCGGCGGTCAAAATCGAGCAGTTCCGCCTCACTGAACACGTCACCAAGGCTGAGCATCGGAATGGCGTGCGTGACTTTATTGAATTCCTTGAGTGGTTCTCCGCCGACACGCTGGGTAGGCGATTCAGGTGTCACCCAGTCCGGGTGTTCCTGCTCAATCGCGATCAACTCCTGCATTAACCGGTCATATTCGCTATCCGGAACACTCGGATTGTCTTCCACATAGTACTCATAACTATATTGATCCAATAATGCGCGCAGGTCACGGACATGCTGAGGCAGATTGTCTACCATGTCTCTTTTTTCTCCTTTTCAAAAGGAATTTCAAAAATAAGAATGAGCCCCGGATTCAGCCGTCATGAATTCCGAATTACACCTTTTCAATCGGCGCAAAAGCGCCGAGCAGCCGTTTCAATCCAACCGGGCTTGGGAAAACAATGTCCAATTCTACACTGTCGCCGCTTCCCTTTGTGCTGACAACCGTCCCTTGGCCCCACTTTTTATGCAGCACTTTGTCTCCCGCATGCCATTCCTCATTTCCTGTCGGCCGTTTCTGAAGCATTGGTGCAGGTTTTTTGTATACGGATGCTAAACGGCTGGCAAATGGTGCACTCGATAGTGAAGGTCTGTCAAAACGGCCGGCCACCTCCTGATGTTCCGGCTCTTCAGTGTCGAGCAGTGCTTCAGGTATTTCCTTGATAAAACGCGATACCGGATTAGTTACGGTCTGCCCGAACAGCATGCGCACCTGGGCCGAAGTCAGGAAAAGGCGCTGCTTAGCGCGGGTGATGCCGACATAGGCCAGCCGCCGCTCTTCCTCCATTTCATTCTCATCATCCAAAGCCCTTGAATGTGGAAAAATGCCCTCTTCCATGCCGACAAGAAATACAACGGGGAATTCCAGCCCCTTAGCCGAATGCAAGGTCATCAAGGTTACTGTATCCTGAACTGCCGTGTCTTCCGTCTCATCAACATCCGTGTCAAGGGCGAGTTCGGTCAAAAAATTGATTAAAGATTTGTCATCGTGCGATGCTTCAAATTCCTTTGTCACGGAAAGCAATTCATCCAGGTTTTCAAGCCGGCTCTGGGCTTCGATGGTCCGTTCGGCTTTCAGTGCTTCGCGATACCCTGATTTATCAAGCACCTCTTCCACTAAGTCTGTAACCGACAGAAACTCCTGCATTTTCGACCAGTTCATGATCATCTCGGAAAATGCTTCCATTTTTTTTGCGGTTCGCGCGGCAATCCCGATCTGGTCTATTTCAGCGATCGCCTGCATGAGTGACAGATCGGCACGGATCGCGTAATCCGCGAGTTTATCCATGGATGAAGCCCCGATGCCACGTTTCGGTTCGTTGATGACGCGTGCCAGACTAATCTCGTCATCCGGGTTGGCCACCAGACGCAGATAAGCCAGAATATCTTTTATTTCCTTGCGGTCATAGAACTTGATACTTCCAACCATCCGATACGGAATATTCGATTTAACAAGCGTCTCTTCAATCACGCGGGACTGCGCATTCGTCCGGTACAGTACCGCCAGATCGGCGTACTTGAACCCATCTTTGTACAGTTCCTGCATTTTCCCGGCCACGTAATAGGCTTCCTCATGCTCCGTTCCAGCCTTGAAATAAGCAATTTTCTGGCCGTCCGCATTTTCAGTCCACAGATTCTTCGGCTTCCGATTGTGGTTATTCTGAATCACATGGTTGGCAGCATCCAGAATCTTCTTTGTTGAGCGGTAATTTTGTTCGAGCTTGATTACCGTTGCATCCGGGTAGTCTTCCTCGAAAGAGAGGATGTTATGAATATCTGCCCCGCGCCACCCATAAATAGATTGGTCCGAATCCCCGACCACACACAGATTTTTGAGGCGGTCCGCCAGCATATGGACAAGCAAGTACTGGGCACGGTTCGTATCCTGGTATTCATCGACATGAATATATTGAAACTTTTTCTGATAGTATGCCAGAGTTTCAGGCACGCGCTGAAACAGATGCACGGTCGTCATAATCAGATCGTCAAAATCAAGGGACTGATTTTGCAGCAGGCGCTTTTCGTACTCTATGTAGACATCCCTGACAACCTCGTCAAACGGTCCCATCGCTATTTTTGCAAAATTTGCCGCCGTTTTCAGCTCATTTTTAGCTCCGCTGATTCTTCCAAGGATGCTGCGCGGAGTAAATTTTTTTGGATCCAGATTCTGGTCTTTCAGAATATGCTTGACCACTGACTGCTGGTCTGTTGAATCGAGAATAGAAAAATTGCGGCTGATCCCAAGCCGGTCAATGTCACGCCTTAGAATGCGCACACACATCGAATGAAAAGTGGACACCCAGACATCATTAACAAGCGGCCCGGCCAGTTTCTCGAGCCGTTCCCTCATTTCTTTTGCCGCTTTATTAGTAAAAGTGATCGCCAGCAGATTCCACGGCGCCACATCCCTTTCAATCATCAGATAGGCCATGCGGTGCGTCAGCACGCGTGTTTTGCCGCTTCCCGCGCCAGCCATAATCAGAAGCGGCCCCTCGTGATGTCTGACCGCCTTAAGCTGCTCAGGATTCAGTCCCTCGAGCAGTTCCTGTGAAATACTGTCCATGGTACCACATCCTAATTCTATTTAAAGATTTCGTCCGTCATTTGCCTGCATTCAACCGGTCAAGTGTCATCTGATAACCTTCATTGCCAAAATTGATACAGCGTTTGACACGGGAGATTGTCGCCGTGCTTGCGCCTGTCTCTTCCTCAATGTGATGATACGTGTGGCCGGCCATCAGCATTCTCGCTACTTCCAGCCGCTGCGACAGCGACTGAATCTCTCCCATGGTGCACAAATCATCAAAAAAACGATAGGCTTCTTCACGGTCTTTTAATGTCAGAATAGCATCAAACAGCTGATCCAGCGCCTTGCCTCTTAATTTATCGATTTGCAAATTCGTCCATTCCCTTCCTGATTGCTCCTGTTGACTATGATCACAGGGATAAAGTCTCCCTGATTGGATTCATTTTCGGGGGCCCTCTCCAACAATTAATTCTCCGTGCATGACATCAAAAAGTCCTTTGGGTGTGATACGGATATAAGGCAGATGCGTCGATGACAGAAACAACAGGCTGAAAAACGGATCGCCAAAAGAATAACCCGCCTGTCGAAGCTGCTTTTCAAATTTTTCTGCCTCTTCAATAAGCTGATCCATCGGCAGTTCGGACATACATCCGAGCAACGGAAGGGCAAGCTCCACAGCGATTTTCCCATCCTTAACGATCACGAGGCCACCTCCCGTCGTTTTCAGCCGGTTAAAGGCGGCAACCATATCCGCCTTATTTCGTCCAATAATCAGGATATCTCCGGTTGTTGAAAAACTACCCGCAAATCCGGACAGATTCCGTGCAAACCCGCGCAAATAAGAATTGACGAACCATTTTCCCGCTTTGTCTGCCAGTGTCAGGTAGAGCGTACCATCGGGAAGCTTGCTGTCCACCGCAACGGGCGCCAGCTCAAAAGGACGGGTGATCACATCGTTCACCATGTCCAATCCAGTTGATGATGCAGAATCAAGATCGCGGGGACTCAGTTGAAAATCCATCTGAATTTTTTCCAGATCATCGGCAAAATTATAGCCGGAAAAAGCATCATCAATCCGTTTCCCATCCCTTAGAACCCACTTGCCCTTTGAAAGCACCGAGACCGGGCGCGGATCGGAAGGGGATTTAAGAAAATTAATATTCGCCACTCTGCCCGGAGCTATGTGACCGATTCGGTCGCCCAGATTATAGTGCGATGCGATATTGCTGGATGCCATCATGTAGGCATCTTCGGCTGGCACGCCTGCCTCGAGGGCGATCCGAATCAGATGATCGCAGACACCATCCTTTAGAAATGCCGGTGTTGAGCCGTCCATGTTCATGTACACATGGTCAAAATGGTGGACACCCTCGTCCAGCATGGCTTTCAGGATATCCGGCAAATCAGGCCGTATTGACGAGTAGCGCAAAGACACCGTATAACCCAGCTTCAAACGCATGACAGCTTCCTTACCGGTCATCGCTTCATGGTCGCAGTCTGCGCCAAAAAGTTTCAGCTGAGTCAGTGTGCGCTCAGATGCTCCCGGAAGGTGAGACTCAATCGGCTTCCTGAGCAGTTTCGTTTCACGCATCCATGAAAGAATCTGGTCATTTCCATGTACAACCTGCGGCCAACCGGTCAGCTCACCGCCCTGAACGACGAGCGGATGATTCAGCCATGCTTTGATCCTTTTGTCATTAAAAAGGGAATGAATCACCTCTGACTGGGGATCGTAGCGGCACCACCAATAAAACGTCGCAGGCAGTTCCGCCAGATGATCGATCACTTTGAATGCTTCTACATCACTCAGGCACCGGAACAAAATAGCGTTATCACAGATTAGCGTTGTTGTGCCGAGCGGCGCCGCGTACGCGGCCAGAGTCACAGGATTATAAAGCTGTCCCGGATGGACATGCGGCTCAATATAGCCGGGAACAAGTACCAATCCGGAACAGTCTACCTGTTCAGTTTTTCCGTTCATCTTTACAGGCAGGCGGTCGCCTACATAGACAATCCGGTCATGGTCAATCCAAATATTCGCACGTTCCCATGACTTCATATAGGTATTCAGATAACGCGCATTCTCAAGCACCAGCGTCGGTGTCTCATTATCTCGGACAATTGCTGTCTGCCGGCGTATCTGGGAAAGCGTCCAATAATAGTCCCGAATCTTGATGCACTTCCCTTAATGATTGTCGCACACTGCTCCATGAAAGTATTCCTTTTAATATCTTACATCAATTAAGCGGCTGGATAAAGCTAAAACAGCTCATTTCTTCCGATCTGGAGATTCACTTTTTAATCACCTTTTCCCTGAAGAACTTTTTTGAAGGATTGTCCGTTTCATCTATCGGAAATCACAGATTTGTGCTAGCCTAAAATTAATCTTAACCGAGAGAGATGGGAGTTGTGTCCCAATGAACATATTATGGGATTTTGACGGTACACTTTTTGATACATACCCGGTCTATGTAAAATTGATGAAAAAAATTCTCGGGCCGGATGTCAACGGCAGTGAAATTTACGCCCAACTGAAAGTGTCTTTCACACATGCGTTCGATTACTTCAATGTTTCTGAATCCCAGGCAAGCCGCTTTTTTTCTTTGTTCCGTGAAACCCCGGCGCAGACATTCAAACCTTTTAAGGATGTGGAAAAAGTTCTGGATTTCGCGGATAAAAGTGTTATCATGACCCATAACAACCGGACCGATCTTTTTAAAATACTGGAGCTCCACGGATTTAAAAAGTATTTTGCCGACGCTGTGACAAGCGATGATCACTTTCCCAGGAAGACCGATCCGGCTTCATACGTGTATCTCAATAACAAGTATTCGATTGATCTGGTAATTGGAGACCGGGAGTTAGACATCATTCCGGGGAAAAAAATCGGCGCAAAAACGTGCCTTTTTCAGAATAAAAAACCTGGTGCAGATTTTTATCTGGATGAGTATAAGGATTTCTTCACCGTAGTCCATGTGTAAAATTCATCAAAATACGCGTAAAAAAACAGAGCGTCTCAAAACGGACGCTCTGTTTTTTATTGCATTTATTTCACTGTGCGGGGGTTCCTTCATGCTCAGCCAGTGTCTGATCAATATAGCCCTTGATCAGTTTTGCCGAGGCATTGAATGATTCCTGCTCTTTGTCACTCAGATGGAAGCGGAGGATCTCCTCTACTCCATTTCTACCCAGAACAATCGGAACACCTGCCGACACATTTTTCTGTCCGTATTCACCGTCAAGGATAACGGAAGCGGGTGTAATGTTACGCGCATCATTTAAAATCGATTTAGCAAAGAAAGCAAGCTGATTGCCGATCCCGAACTGTGTGTTGCCCTTGCGTTTATGAATCTCCCAACCAAAATGGCGAGCTGCGTCTTCGATTTTTTCGCGATCTATTTTCCCAAACCGATCACTGTTCTCAGCTTCATAGTCGTTAAGCGATTGGCCGCCGATCCGGACATGAGACCATGCTGCGATCTGAGAATCTCCGTGTTCGCCGACCATGTAAGCGCTGATGCTGCGCGGATCAATGCCGCCGAGCGCTTCGGAAATCTGTCGGCGCAGCCTCATGCTGTCAAGCGCGGTTCCTGTGCCAATCACCTGATTTTTCGGCAGTCCGGACAGATGATAGAATAAGTAGGTAATTATATCGCATGGGTTCGTTGCGATAACGTAGATGCCATTGAATCCGGCCTTGCGCAGCTTCGGAACGATGTCATATGCAATGGCTGCGGTGCCTTTCAGCAGTTCGAGACGGGAACCCTTCGGAATCTGCGACCTTTCTGTCACGGAAACAAGAATGACGTCACAGGCCGCCAAGCCTTCCAGCGGCACTTCGTAAACACGGGTCCGCGACGGCGTTACTTCAATGCTGTCGGCGAAATCCCATGCCTCACCTTTTGCCCGTTCACTGTCAATATCCGAAAGATACAGCTCGTCCGCAACATTCTCGTGCAGAACGGCCGAAGCGGCCGCCTTCCCGACATTTCCTATTCCAACAATACCAACTTTTCTGACTGTTTTGCTCACTATAATCCTCTCCTCTGCTTTGTATATCCTTTCTATTTATCTGTTGTGACGTTATTCTACACCTTATGTTTTTACGTATCAAGAATCCCGGAGAAATTGACAGGAAAATTTTAAAAAATGATTATGTTAAAGTTCAAAGTTGATTTCACCACTCCGTTGATTGGTGGAAGGTGTGCGGGCTCCTGTAGGAACAGCGAGGAGGCTCGCGGAAAGCGAGCGCATGGAGTGAAAAGCAACAGATGAGTTTAACAAAGCCTAAAAAAACAGTATGGACCCGCAGCATGTGCTTGCTTTTTAAAAACACGTGCCCGATTCAGTTCCGCATCATTTGTTCCAGACCAGGGATAGTCTTCGAATCCCATTTTGAATGTCGCTGTCATTCAAACCTGCAAATCCAAGCAAAATTTGTGGCTGCTCGAGTTTCATCATCGACGCATAATAAATGGACGTGGGATAAACTTTAACACCGACGCTTAACGCTGATTGGATCAGCGCTCCCTCACCCATACCGTTATTCAATTGCAGGATGAGATGGAGGCCGGATTTTTCACCTATAACTAATACTTTTTCATCAAGATACTGTTGAATCGCCTGGATGATCATTTGATGTTTATGTTTATAAAGTGTCCGCATCCGGT
The DNA here is from genome assembly GCF_002802965.1 of Sporolactobacillus pectinivorans. Taxonomy (NCBI): domain Bacteria; kingdom Bacillati; phylum Bacillota; class Bacilli; order Caryophanales; family Sporolactobacillaceae; genus Sporolactobacillus; species Sporolactobacillus pectinivorans. The sequence goes on from NZ_NXGA01000001.1 coordinate 3,654,161, forward strand.
CTATATGGTGTTCCCAGTCTCCATTTTTCATAAACAGATAGATGATCTGCTGATTTAGCGAAGACGCGGTTTGCTTGAGCAAAGAAAACGTCTTTAGGTAATGGTCGACGAGTGTGTCCGGAAGAATCATGTAACTGACCCGCAAAGAAGGGATCAGTGATTTTGAAAATGTTCCCAGATAAATTACCGAGCGCCCCTGATCCAATCCCTGCAGCGAAGGAACAGGTTTTCCGGCATAGCGAAACTCGCCATCGTAATCGTCTTCAATAACATATCGATTCTCTTTCTCATTCGCCCACTTGACTAGCTCAATCCGCTTGGAAACCGGGAGAATCATACCCAGGGGGAATTGATGGGACGGCGTCAGGTAGACGATTCCAGTATTCATTTTACAGATCGGGTCGATAGCCAGTCCATCAAATTCAACCGGAATATCCGCTCTAGGAATACCAAGATAATGAACGAGTTCCCGGACACGGTGAAAGCCTGGATTCTCCATCGCAAAAGTCATATTTTGTGGAAGTATCTGCAGCAATTGTCCCAATAAATATTGCGTGCCCGAACCGATAACAACCTGTGATGGGTCGCAAATCACGCCTCTGGATTGATAAAGGTAAGTGGCAATTTCATGACGAAGTGACGGTGAACCTTGGAAAGGTCCATTCTGGAAGAAACGGGACCCCTCTTTCGAATAAAGCTGACGACTGTATTTTCTGAGCAATGGATAGGGAAAATGATCGGTATCCACTTTGCCATGGCTAAAATCAATGAATTCAGATTTTTCATCGTTCGATATTACGTGCTTTTTGCTGATACCTGACTCTTCCTGTCTGTGTGAATTCAGATGTTCATCTTTATAAATGACGAACATGCCGCTGCGCGGTCTGCTTTCGACGTATCCCTCCGCGAGAAGCTGCTGGTACGCACTGTCAATAGTATTCAGGCTAACCTTCAAAAAAGAAGAGAGTTTGCGCTTTGAAGGAAGCTTGCAGCCATAAGGCAGCCGATTCTCTTTTATCTCATTAATGAAATAGGTAAACAGTTGAACATACAAGGGTTGGCTATCCTCACGATTTAATGCCGGAACAACGGTCTTCATTTAACTTCACTTCCATTCAGCAAAGATGAACTGATACCTTGCATATTTAAATTTCTGAACCTTTTGTTACTACCAGTTATCGCATATAATCACTGAAAAAGGAAGGGAAGATGGTCAGATGATTTCTATTAAAGAATTGAAAAATGAAGACGAATGGCGTGACGTTTTTCCAGTCGTGCATCAGCTTCGGACTCAATTGGATGAAACAACTTATTTAAAGCTTGTCCATGAAGCCTGTCACCATGAAGACTATCATCTGTTCGCTCTATACGCACAGCAAGAGCCCGTTTCCATAGTCGGATTTATGCCAATGACAACACTATATTACGGCAGATCTATCTGGGTATGCGACTTAGTTACAGATGAAGCCGAGCGTTCACGTGGATATGGAGGAAAACTGCTCGATTTTGTCCAATCATGGTCAAGAGAGCACGGCTATGCGGTCATTGCACTTTCAAGTGGTTTGCAGAGAAAAGAAGCGCATCGCTTTTATCAGGAAAAGGCGGGATATGACAAAGTCAGTTATGTGTTTAAGAAAAAATTGGATTAACCTTCGCTTGTTCAGAAGCCACATTGCAGATTTATCAACAAATTCAAAAGACCACCCGTTTAAAATGCCTAAATTAGAAAAAGATAAAGAACCCTGACGAAAATAGGATTGGTTTCGCCAGGGTTCTTTATTATCCATTCTTATATGTTACTTTCCTGCCGCTTCCAATGCGCGGTGGCCGATGTCTTTCCTGAAAAACACATTGTCGGTTGCGATGCTTTCAAGGTCGCGATTCACGGCATCGCGCGCTGCACGAAGGTCGTCGCCGAGCCTGGTAACAAGCAGCACTCGACCGCCATTAGTCAGCCAGTCAGCACCAGACTTTTTCGTACCAGCATGGAAAAGCAATGCATCATCGGAAAGTGCCTCCAAATTTCCAAGCTTCTTGCCCTTGGGATAAGATCCCGGGTAACCTTTAGATGCAAGAACCGTTCCGACCGCCGTTTGATCCGACCATAAGAGTTCAGGCTGCTCGCCATTCAGAATGTCCAGCACGACCTGAATCAGGTCGGATTCCATTCGCGGCAGGACGACCTGTGTCTCCGGGTCGCCGAAACGGCAGTTGAATTCGATGACTTTCGGACCGTTCTTCGTCAGCATCAGCCCGGCGTACAGCACGCCGGTGAACGGGCAGCCGTCGAGGACCATACTATCAGCAGCCGGCTTCAAAATTGTTTGGACAGCTTCGTCCACAATCTTTTGTGAAATCTGTGGTACCGGGGAGTAAGCGCCCATTCCCCCAGTGTTCGGTCCTTTGTCCTCTTCGTAAGCGCGCTTGTGATCCTGAGCAATCGCGAGCGGCGCTACTGTACTGCCATTGACCAGCGCCATCAGAGAAAACTCGTCGCCCTCAAGATATTCCTCAATCACCACGCGCGCGCCGGCTTCAGCAAACTTTTTATCCTTCATCAGCGTCTTCAGGCCCTGCTCGGCTTCTGCCAGTGTCAGTGCAACAATTACACCCTTGCCCGCGGCCAGTCCGTCCGCCTTCAGAACAATCGGCGCGCCGACTTTCTGGAGATAATCACTTGCTTCTTGATAGTCTGTGAAAGACTGATAGTGTGATGTCGGAATCTTATACTTTTCCATCAGCGCTTTGGCAAAAGACTTGCTGCCTTCGATCTGTGCAGCGACCTTGGAGGGTCCGAAAACCTTCAGCCCCTGTTTCAAAAAATAATCGACGATGCCGCCGACCAGTGGTTGCTCAGGACCGACAAGGGTCAGATCGACATGATGATTTATAGCAAAAGCAGCGAGCCCTTCAAAATCCATCACGTCAATCGGCACGCATTCGGCTACAGAAGCCATGCCGTCGCTTCCCGGTGCCGCATACAGCTTATCCACTTTCGGGCTTTGTGCGGCTTTCCATGCCATCGCATGCTCACGGCCGCCACCGCCGACAATCAGAATATTCATGTTCCGAGTCTCCTCTCAGCAACAATCAGTGTTTGAAATGGCGCATACCGGTCATAACCATGGCGATGTTGTATTTATTCGCCATGTCGATCGATTCCTGGTCGCGGATCGATCCGCCCGGCTGGATGATTGCCGTGATGCCGGCCTTCGCTGCGACTTCAACGGTGTCACTCATCGGGAAGTAAGCATCAGAGGAAAGAACTGCCCCTTTTGTTTTTTCGCCCGCTTCCTCAAGCGCAATTTTCGCCGCGCCGACACGGTTCGTCTGTCCGCCGCCCATGCCGACCATCCGACCATGATTAACAAGAGCAATTGCGTTGGACTTGACATGTTTGACGATCGTCCAGGCAAACTTCAGGCTCTCCATCTCTTCCTCTGTCGGCTTGCGCTCCGTAACAACCTTCAGATTGTCCTTGATATCTTCATAGCCCTTTGTATCCAGATCCTGTACGAGCATGCCACCGCGTACAGATGTATACTGAATAAAATCCTGAGCATCATCCGTCATCTTCACCTGCAGCAGACGCAAGTTTTTCTTCTTCTTCTCAAGAATGGCGATCGCTTCATCAGAGTATGAAGGAGCAATGATGATTTCCAGAAAAATACCGTGCAGTTTTTCCGCCAGTTCCGCGTCCACTTCCCGGTTCAGAGCAACAATTCCACCGAAAATAGAAACAGGATCCGCTTCATAGGCTTTGTCGTATGCCTCATTGACCGTTTTACCCGTCCCAATACCGCACGGATTCATATGCTTAACCGCTACCGCTGCCGGTTCCTTGAATTCTTTGACAATGCCAAGCGCCGCATCCGCATCGCGAATATTGTTATAGGAAAGTTCTTTTCCATGCAGCTGTTTTGCTGCGGCAATCGTCGATTCATTTTCGATCGGTTCGCCGTAAAAAGCCGCCATCTGATGAGGATTTTCACCGTAGCGCAGCCCCTGCTTCTTTTCATAAGTGATCGTCAGCTTTTCAGGGAATGCCTCACCGACCTGCTTTGTAAAGTAGTCGGCAATCAGCGCATCATAAGCGGCTGTATGGCGGAATACTTTAGCAGCCAGTTTTTGTTTCAGTTCAAAAGGAACCTCGGCATTTTCATCCAGGCTTTCAGCGACCTGATCATAATCCGTGGGATCACAGACAACAGTGACGCTCTTGTGATTTTTTGCCGCCGAACGGAGCATGCTCGGCCCGCCAATATCAATATTTTCGACCGCTTCGTCATAAGCGACATCCGGTCTCGCAATCGTTTCTTTAAAAGGATAGAGATTGACGATCACAAAATCAATCGGCTGGATGTCGTGCTCTGCAATCGCATCCATATGGGTTTTCTTGTCACGTACAGCGAGCAGTCCGCCGTGAATCGCCGGGTGGAGCGTCTTCACGCGTCCGTCGAGGATTTCGGGAAAGCCTGTGACATCGCTGACCGACTTGACTGGAAGGTCTGCCGCTTCAATTGCCCTTTTTGTCCCGCCGGTTGAAATGATTTCAATGCCGGCATCCACTAACTTTTTAACAAAATCGATGAGTCCTGTTTTATCTGAAACACTTACTAAGGCACGTTTTGTCACTTTGATACTTCCCTTCATTATTCTGCGAGCAGTTTCGCGATCGTTTGAGGATAAAGTTTGTGTTCGGTTTCGTGAATACGCGCTTCCAGCGTGTCTATCGTATCGCCGTCTTTAACCGGCACCGCGGCCTGGGCGATAATCGGGCCGGTATCCATGCCCTCATCCACGTAGTGCACCGTCACCCCGGTAATCTTGACTCCCTTGCGGAATGCCTGACCGATGGCGTCCAGTCCGGTAAAAGAGGGGAGCAGCGCCGGGTGGATATTGACGACTTTATGCGGATAAGCTTCAAGCAGCGTTTTACCGAGCAGTTTCATATAGCCGGCGAGAAAAATGAAATCTATATTATGCTGCTTGCAAGCTTCAACAATTGTTTCTTCAAATGCGTGTTTTGTTGGATAATCCTTGCGGGAAACAACCAGCACATCGATACCGGCCTTTTCCGCGCGTTCAATCACAGCTGCACCCGGCTGGTCACAGACCATCAGCGCGACAGTCGCCGCAATTTCACCGCGGGCGACTGATTCAATAATCTCCTGGAAATTCGTTCCGTTTCCGGATGCAAAAACGGCTATCTTATGCTTCATCATCATTCACCAGCGTCAATCCTTGTTTTTCAATCACACGGCCGATCACAAAAGGTGTTTCACCGAATGTTTTCAGCTTATCCATAGCCGGGCGCTCATCCTCAGGCGCTACGGCGAGTACCATGCCGATGCCCATATTAAATGTATGGAACATATCGTCAGTCTCCAGGTCACCAAGCTGCTTCAGCCAGCCGAACACGTCCGGCAGCGGCCACGAAGCTGTGTCGATCTCGGCACCCAGCCCTTCCGGAAACATCCGCGGCACATTTTCATAGAAACCGCCGCCGGTGATGTGGGAAAGTCCCCGGACTTCAACCGACTTCATCAGTTCAAGCACCGGTTTGACGTAGATGCGCGTCGGCTTGAGCAGTTCTTCTCCGACCGTAAGCCGGGGCTCAGGGGCGTAAGCATCGCCAAAATCAAGTCCGGCACCGGCAACAAGTTTGCGAACAAGCGAGAATCCGTTGCTGTGAATCCCGTTTGAGGCCAGACCGATCAGTTTGTCGCCCGTCCGGATTTGATTACCGGTAATTCTTTTAGATTTTTCAACAACACCGACTGCAAAGCCGGCAATATCGTAATCCTCTCCCTGATACATGCCAGGCATCTCCGCCGTCTCCCCGCCGACCAGGGCACAGCCGGCCCGGGCACAGCCATCGGCGATCCCTTTGACGATCGCTTCGGCCTTTTCGGGTTTAAGCGCGCCGCAGGCCATGTAATCGAGAAAATAGAGCGGTTCCGCGCCCTGAGTGATAATGTCATTGACACACATCGCTACCGCGTCTATACCTACCGTATCATGGCGGCCCGTCGCAAAAGCAACCATCAGCTTGGTCCCGACCCCGTCAGTCCCGGAAACCAGTACTGGTTCTTTTATATTCATTTTCGACAGATCAATCGCTCCGCCAAAGCCACCCAGCCCGCCAATGACTTCAGGCCGGAATGTGCGCTGGACATGCTTTTTAATACGATCAACTGTCTCATAACCGGCTTCAACATTCACGCCGGCTTTTTTATATGCATCGGCCATCTCGATCCTCCTCAGACAAGCAGCTCTTTTTCATGCGGCAGAACGGTGTCCGGATAGATCTCGGTCGGATACTTGCCCGTGAAACATGCCAGGCACTGGCCGCAGTTTTTCAGTGCGGGATCTCTGCCGATCGCCTGCATCAGACCATCAACACTCAGGTAAACCAGCGAGTCGGCGCCGATTTCTTTACGGATTTCCTCAACCGAGTGTTTCGAAGCGATCAGTTCGGAAGAGGTTGACGTATCAATTCCGTAAAAGCAAGGATGGGTAATCGGCGGCGAGCTGATCCGCAAGTGAACTTCGGTTGCTCCCGCTTCCCGCATCATGTTGACAATCCGCCGGCTCGTCGTTCCGCGGACAATTGAATCATCAACCAAAACCACCCGTTTGCCCTCAATAATCGCCCTCACGGGGGAAAGTTTCATTTTTACACCCTGCTCTCGCAGTTCCTGCGAAGGCTGGATAAAGGTACGACCGACATAACGATTCTTGATCATACCCAGCTCATACGGAATACCTGTCGCTTCGGCATAACCGATTGCAGCGGAAATACTTGAATCCGGCACTCCGGTGACGACATCCGCTTCGACCGGTGCTTCCTGAGCCAGCATCCGGCCAAGGTTTTTACGCGCCGCATGCACGTTAATGCCCTGAATGTTACTGTCCGGGCGTGAGAAATAAATATATTCCATGCTGCAGATAGCCGGTTCGGCATGATTCGTGAAAAATTCCGAGTGTATCCCTTCATTATCAATGATCACGATCTCACCGGGATTAACATCACGTACAAAAGTAGCCCCGATCAGATCGAACGCGCAGGTTTCCGAAGCGACAACCCAGGCATTGCCCAATTTGCCAATAGACAGCGGACGCAGACCATTTGGATCGAGTGCAGCGATCAGTTGGTGTTCTGTCAGCATCGTCAGTGCGTAGGCGCCCTTGATCACCGACAGGGCGTGCTTCAGGCTTTCAATAAAACTGTCGGCATAATCGCGTTTAATTAGGTGAGCAATGACTTCGGTGTCCGAAGTCGTCTGAAAAATACTTCCGCGTTCTTCCAGTTCCCCCTTCAGCTTATGGGCATTCACGAGGTTGCCATTATGAGCAATGGACAGCGAATCCTTCTGCGAACGGAAAACCAGCGGCTGGACATTGGCATAGCTATTACCGCCCTGTGTTGAATAGCGGACATGCCCGATTGCTGCAAAACCTTTATTGTTTAGATATTCGAGTTTTTCATGGTCAAAAACGTCATTCACAAGGCCAAGGCCTTTGTGGTCATAAATATTTTTTCCATCAGTTACTGCAATTCCTGCACCTTCCTGGCCGCGATGCTGCATGCTGTGAAGCCCGTAGTACGTCAGCTGCGCCGCATGATCATGTCCCCAGATGCCGAATACTGCACATTCTTCATTTAATTCTTTGCCGACATAATGCATGACAGGACTCCTCTCCACTCTTTTTCGAGTTCCAGCCGATTCAAAGTGACAGTAACAGACGTAAATTCAAGATTTATTTTTTCGCTGCGGGTCACTCTGCCGACAAGTACAGCACCATCTACAGCGGATTCAAATGTTTTCATCGATGCTTCAGGAACGGAGATAAGATATCGTGACTGAGTTTCAGAGAAAAGCTCAACCGCAGGATCCGTTGTGAAATGCAGATCCGCACCCAGTGACGTGCCAAAGACCGAATCGACGAGTGCTGCCGCCAGCCCGCCTTCAGAAATGTCGTGAGCAGAAGAAACAATACCGGACGTAATCGCCGCAAGGATCTGAGCCTGACGTTTCTTCTCCAGCTCCAGATCAAGCACCGGCGGTTTTCCACTTGCTTTGCCATCAAGCATGATCTGAAGAGCGCTGCCGCCGAACTCCGCCGCAGCTTTTCCAACCACGTAAACTGCGTCGCCTTCATTTTTAAAGGATGCGGTTGCCACATGATCCAGATCTTCAACCAGGCCGACCATTCCGACAACCGGTGTCGGATCGATCGCAACACGCGCAGTTTCGTTATAAAGGGAAACATTGCCGCTTATGACCGGTGTTTCCAATACTTTGCACGCTTCAGCCATCCCTTTGACCGATTCTTCCATTTCCCAGAAGACTTCCGGGTTTTCCGGAGTACCGAAGTTCAGGCAGTCGGTTATGCCAAGCGGTTCAGCGCCCGAGCAGACGATATTGCGCGCCGCCTCTGCCACCGCGATTTTCCCTCCAACAAGGGGATCGAGCGCCAGATATTTAGCGTTGCAGTCCGTTGTCATCGCAAGGCCCTTCTTCGTACCGCGAACGCGGATCACCGCCGCGTCGGAACCTGGCGCGACGACTGTGTTCGTCTGCACCATGTAGTCATACTGGCGGGTGACCCACTCTTTAGACGCCAGCGTTGGCTGAACGAGCAGTTTTTTAATCATGACCGCATAATCTTCAATCTCAGGAATCCATACGGGCGCCGACTGATTCGCCTTGTATTTTGCCGGCACTTCCGATGGCATATGGCGAACCGGTGCGGAAGCCAGTGCGTCGGACGGCACTTCGGCCACGATCTGGCCTTTGTGTTCCAGGCGCAGCACTTCTTCTTCGATAACTTCACCAACCGCAACAGCATGAAGGCCCCAGCGGGCGAAAATCGCTTTGATTTCTTCCTCGTTGCCCTTCTTGATCACAATCAGCATTCGTTCCTGCGATTCTGAAAGCATCATTTCATAAGGTGTCATATTTGTCTCGCGCTGCGGAATCAGATCCAGATTCATATGGATACCGACACCTGCCTTGGCAGCCATTTCACTGGCCGAGGAAACAAGCCCTGCGGCACCCATGTCCTGGATACCGACTAGCGCCTCATGCTTTGTCAGTTCGAGGCAGGCTTCGACAAGCAGTTTTTCCATAAACGGGTCGCCAACCTGGACTGCTGAACGCTTTTCATCGGATTTCTCCGAAATTTCCTCTGATGCGAATGTCGCCCCGTTGATGCCATCGCGGCCTGTACTTGCACCAACGTACATCACCGTGTTGCCGATGCCGCGTGCCTGCCCTACTTGAATATCTTCATGATTCATGATGCCGACGCACATCGCGTTGACGAGCGGATTGCCATTGTAACAGTTGTCAAACTGCAGCTCCCCGCCGACTGTCGGGATGCCGATGCAGTTTCCATAGCCAGCGATGCCGCTGACAACTTCCTCGAACAGGTAACGCACGCGCGGATTATTCAGATCGCCGAAACGGAGCGAATCCAGCATGGCGACCGGCCGCGCGCCCATCGAGAAAACATCGCGGATAATTCCGCCGACACCGGTTGCCGCACCCTGGTAAGGCTCAATCGCAGACGGGTGATTATGGCTTTCGATCTTGAAAACAACAGCCTGCTCATCGCCGATGTCAATAATTCCCGCACCCTCACCTGGTCCCTGAAGCACGCGCTTTCCGCTTGTAGGGAACTGTTTGAGCAAAGGTTTCGATGTTTTATAGCTGCAGTGCTCCGACCACATAACAGCGAACAGGCCGGTTTCAGTATAGTTTGGCTTGCGTCCGAGCAGCCTTTTGACTTCCTTGTATTCATCCTCCATCAGGCCCATGGTCCGATAGATTTTTTCCTGTTCAATCTGTTCTGGTGACGGTTCAAGATGTGTAAGCGGCATGAGCAGATTCCCTCCAGTGGTTCAAGATTGACTGAAACAGGCGCAGCCCGTCATCGCTTCCGAGCAGAGCGTCCGCCGCGCGTTCAGGATGAGGCATCATCCCAAGCACATTGCCGGCTTTGTTGATGATCCCTGCAATGTTCGCACGCGATCCATTCGGATTTTCACCGTCATAAGTGAAGACAATCTGGTGGTTGTCCTTCAATTCCTGCAATGTTTGATCATCGCAGTAATAGTTGCCCTCGCCGTGCGCAATCGGGATGTGGATAATTTCATCTTTTTTATATAAAGAAGTAAAAAGTGTTTCGCTATTTTCTGCTTTGAGATTCACGGTTTCACAGATAAACTTGAGGTGCTTGTTTTTCAGCATCGCGCCGGGAAGCAGGCCGGCTTCAAGCAGGATCTGGAAACCGTTGCAGACGCCAAGCACCGGTTTGCCGGCTTTGGCAGCCTCAATGACGGCAGGCATGATTCCGGCAAACCGTGCGATCGCGCCCGACCGCAGATAGTCGCCGTAGGAAAAGCCGCCCGGGATCATGACGGCATCAAAGCCATCCAGCGATGTTTCCGCATGCCAGACATAGTCCACTTCTTCGCCGAGCCCGTCTTTAATCGCGTAGTACATGTCCTGATCACAGTTCGATCCTGGAAAAACAATGACCGCGGTTTTCACAAGTGTTCCTCCTCGATTTCATAGCGATAGTTTTCAATCACTGTGTTGGCCAGCAGTTTGTCACAGATTGCGTCGACCTGCTCCGCCACGTCCGCCGAGTCTTCCATCTCAAGTTCAATATACTTTCCGATGCGAACATCTCTCACGTTCCGATAATCCATGTTATGCAGCGACTGCATGACCGCCTGTCCCTGGGGATCAAGTACGCTTTCTTTTAATGTAATGAACACCTTCACCTTTTTCATTTGACAGCCTCCAGTCGGCTCAGCAATTTTTCATAAGTCTCCGGCAGATCGGCAATATTGCGGCGGAACACATCTTTGTCCAGCTTCTCATGCGTCTCCTTATCCCAGAGGCGGCAACTATCCGGAGAAATCTCATCGGCAAGCACCAGATCACCGTTTGATTTCAGTTTGCCGAATTCCAGTTTGAAATCGACAAGCAGAATGCCCGCTTCCGAGAAAAGATTCTGAAGCACTTCATTGACCTTGAGTGCCTGGCGGCGAATGCCAACCAGATCCTCTTCATTGGCAATTTTCAGAGCCAGCGCGTGATCGTCATTGATCATTGGATCACCCAGTTCATCGCTTTTGTAATAAAATTCGATAATCGTTTTTCCGAGTGAAATGCCTTCGTCAAGACCAAAGCGTTTGGCCAGACTGCCGGCAACGATGTTGCGGATCACCACTTCGATCGGAATAATCGATACCGCTTTGACCAGCTGCTCCGTTTCAGAAATTTTATCAATGAAATGCGTCGGCAGATTGTTTTCCTGAAGGACATGAAAAATTTTTGTACAGATGGCGTTGTTAAGTTTACCCTTGCCCGGGAAAACGGCTTTCTTTTTGCCGTTAAAAGCGGTCGCGTCATTTTTGTATTCCACACGCAGGACATTGGGATCGTCCGTTGAAAACATTTTTTTGGCTTTGCCTTCATACAGTAACTCGCTCATGGTTTCTACCTCTTTTTAATAGGATGTGCTAATCAGTTCTGAAATAAGAATCAGTCATTCAGGCCGAGGCGTTCAAAAATCAGATTGACATTTTTCAGATGATACGTTTCATCAAAGCAGGCATCAAGTTCCGTCGGTGAAAGATTGTCTGTGACACGAGTATCCTTCTCAAGCAATTCTCTGAACGGTGTTTCGGTTTCCCATGATTTCATCGCGTTCGGCTGGACAATATCGTAGGCAGTTTCACGGCTCAGGCCTTTTTCAATCAATGCGAGCAGCACGTGCTGAGAGAATGGAAGCCCGAATGTCCGCTTCATGTTACGGCGCATGTTTTCCGGGAATACCGTCAGATTTTCAAGAATATTCGCGAAGCGGTGCAACATGTAATCAAGAGCGATGGTTGCATCCGGAAGGATCACGCGCTCTGCGGATGAATGCGAGATATCGCGTTCATGCCAGAGTGGAACATCTTCATAGGCGGTCATCATATAGCCGCGAATCACGCGCGCCATTCCGCACATGTTCTCGGAACCAATCGGGTTGCGCTTGTGCGGCATTGATGAAGAGCCCTTCTGGCCCTTTGCGAAGCCTTCTTCCACTTCGCGGATTTCCGAGCGCTGCAGGCCGCGGATTTCAACAGCGAATTTTTCAATCGAGGTCGCGATCAGAGCCAGTGTCGCCATGTAATGCGCGTGGCGGTCACGCTGCAACACTTGGGTAGAAATCGGTGAAGCCTTTAATCCGAGATGTTCGCACACATATTTTTCAACGGACGGGTCGATATTCGCGTAGGTGCCCACTGCACCAGACAACTTGCCGATACGGATATCTTCGGCGGCATCCTTAAAACGGGCAAGGTTACGCTTCATTTCTTCGTGCCAGAGCGCCATCACCAGACCGAAAGTGGTCGGTTCAGCGTGAACGCCATGGGTTCTGCCCATCATGACTGTATTTTTATATTTTTTCGCTTTCTCGCGGATCACTTCAACAAAATGTTCAATATCTTTTAATAAAAGATCATTGCATTGTTTGAGCAAATAAGACTGAGCCGTGTCGACAACATCCGTCGATGTCAAACCATAGTGAACCCACTTCTTCTCAGCGCCAAGCGACTCCGAAACCGTGCGGGTAAAAGCAACGACATCATGGCGTGTGATCTGTTCGATCTCGTGCACGCGTTCGACAGTGAATGTTGCATTTTCCCTGAGTTTCTTGCAATCCTCCTTGGGAATTTCACCAATTTCGGACCAGCCTTCGCAAGCAAGAATTTCAACTTCTAGCCAGGCTTTGTACTTGTTTTCTTCCGTCCAGATCGCGCCCATTTCCGGGCGAGTGTAACGATCAATCATGAATTACGACCCACTTCCTGTTCGATTTTCCATATTCCTAATCTCTCTGCTTTGCTGATGGCATCCTGCACCGTGTCACCAAGGATGTTCAGGTGACCCATTTTCCTGCCTGTCCGCGCTTCATCCTTGCCATACAGATGGAGGTGCGCGTCCGACAAAATCGAAATCTTATCCAAAATCGGCTGAACATGTTCGCCTAGAATGTTGACCATGATTACCGGCTTCAGAAGCGCTGCGTTGCCGAGCGGCAGGCCGCAGATGGCACGGATATGCTGCTCGAACTGTGACGTATTACAAGCATTGATTGAGAAATGCCCGGAATTATGCGGGCGGGGTGCTGTCTCATTGACATACACCTTGCCGTCAGTGCCGACAAACATTTCGACAGCAAGTGTGCCGACGAGATGAAGGGCTGCCGCCAGATGAAGCGCATGCTGCGTCGCCTCTTCGCGGAGCGCGTCCGATATTCTCGCCGGCACTAGCGTATGATGCAGGATATTATGCCGATGTATATTTTCAGCAACCGGAAAAACCGATGTTTCTCCGGTCGTGCTGCGGACAACAATGACTGAAATTTCTTTTTCAAAAGGAAGCCATTTTTCAAGTTCAAACGGCGTCTTGCCGATATGCGGAAGGGCCGCCTGCAAATCATCCTCTGATTTCAGCACATACTGTCCCTTTCCGTCGTAGCCGCCCTCCGTCGTTTTCAGTACGGAGGGAAACCCAATCTCAGCAATCGCCGTTTTCAATTCCTCGCTATTTCTGACGGGCAGGTAGGGAACAACCGGCAACCCGGCTTCCTTAATGGCTGCCTTTTCGTTAAGCCTGTCCTTTGTGATTTCAAGCAGATGCCAACCCTGCGGCAAATAGCTGTGTTCCTGCAGATAATCAGCTGTTTTTACCTCGACATTTTCAAACTCATAGGTCACAACGTCCGCACATTCCGCCATTTTTTTCGCTGCTTCCGGATCATCATATCCGGCGACAATTGCTGTATCGGCAACCTGTGCGCACGGACAATCCTCCGCCGGATCAAGAACGGCAATACGATAACCCATTTGTTTCGCTGCAATCGCCATCATCCGCCCCAGCTGGCCGCCGCCAAGAATACCTATTGTCTGTCCCGGCAAAATGGTCTTCTGCTTCACTTTAAATCACTTTCCTTTACTTTCAGTTCCAGCGATTCACGGTAGTTGTCGAGTTTTTCTTTCAGTGACGCATCGAATGCCGACAGAAATTGTGCTGCAAGAAGGCCGGCATTTGTTGCACCTGAGTTGCCAATAGCAACGGTTGCCACAGGAATCCCGGCAGGCATCTGCACGATCGACAGTAGAGAATCCATGCCGTTTAGCGCATGTGACTGTACCGGGACGCCGATTACCGGCAATGTTGTCTTTGCCGCAATCATGCCCGGCAGATGCGCCGCTCCGCCCGCACCCGCAATAATCACTTTCAAACCGCGTTCTCTGGCTGTCTCGGCATACCGGAACATCAGATCCGGCGTGCGGTGTGCTGAAACAACTTTTTTCTCATACGGTATTTCCATAGCGTCCAGAATCGTGCAGGCGTTTTTCATCGTCTCCCAATCCGAACTGCTTCCCATCACAACACCAACTGCTCTGTTACTCACAATACTGCCTCCTCAATAAAGCTGTCCAAAGAGTCATAGGGCACTCTCTGAATGTTTTACAAATCCAGACATAAAAAAGCCCAGAACAGCTGATTCTCTCTTTAAAAAGAGAAAACAAACCGTCTGGTCCACAAACCGCGGGCAGCGGTCCACAAAACAAAACGTCCTTATTTTCCCTTCATAGTCCGGCAATTCTCGGTCGCCAGGTAGAAACAGTTGGGCCATATTCCCAAAAATATATGAGGGTTCGCTTTTCTTTTTTGATACTCCAATCATATCAGTATTATTCAAAATGTGTCAACCCAATAATCGAACATTAATTTAACATTAACGATCTATTGTTCGCCTTTTGTAACATTTAAACGCCCTTCGATGATGCAATACCTTCCAATAACTTCCGGTCCCGATTTTCCTTCACGGAAAATTGGGCGGCTGGCACGCATGACCGGACGGTATCCTTCTTTTTTCATTCGCTCAAGGCATGCGTCTAGCGATTCATTTTCACCAACGATAAATGTTTTTTTCGCTGGCTGCTGTCCCTTATCCCTTGAATCCTTTTCTTTATTTTTCAATCTCGCTTCCCCCACCGAAACTTAGCAATAATATTAATTATAACAACTTGTCAGGTCCGGGGCAGCCATCATTTAAAACATTCGGCTCATTGTGTGTAAAATGCCAGTGCGACAAAGCCAAGTACAATTAACAAAGAGCCTGTTATTCCGGTCGCCACGTGAATTAAATACCCGGGAATATATTCCACAATTTTGCCTTCAATGGTCAAAGCAATGCTTGCTGAATTGTCTTTTCCCTTCTCATGATCGGCATGTTCCAGCAAATGCTTACCCACCGATTTGAGTTTTCCGGTAAAAACAAAACCGGCAGCAAGCAGAATGAAACCGGCCAGCCAGAATAGAACGGCCACAACCAGAGCAATCATCAGAAATCACGTCCTTTTGATTCAGTTATTCTTATCTTGGCTTTGATCAGAGCAAGATATGCAGCCTGCTTCTTTCGCCATTAAAAAATCCCTTCTCCAGTTATTAGAGAAGGGATTTTGAACAGCAATATCAAAATGATTTGTACAGATTAATTTTCGATCATTGCTTTATGAACAGTGCCCAGAAGAAGATAAGGAAAACAACGAACAGAATATAAACAATCGGATGAACTTTTTTCCATTTTCCGGCAGATACCATTGTAATAACATAAGTAATAAATCCAAGCGCAATACCATCGGAAATGCTGTAAGTCAGCGGCATGCCTAGAACGGTCAGAAATGCCGGTACAGCTATTTCAAATTTATCCCATTCAATCTGTTTCAGCGACGAAGCCATGAGTACACCAACAATGATTAACGCCGGAGCGGTCACCTGAGAAGTCACTACTGCAAGCAGCGGCGAGAAGAGCAGGCCAACCAGGAAAAGGATGCCGGTGACAACCGCTGTAAACCCGGAACGTCCGCCGACGGCAATACCTGTGGAAGATTCGATATAGGCAGAGGTCGGAGATGTGCCTAATATCGAACCGACAAGCATTGACGTTGAGTCCGCCAGCAGTGCCCGTCCGACACGCGGCATTTTATTATCTTTAATAAAACCGGCCTGCTGTGCAAGTCCGATCAGTGTGCCAGCGGTATCGAAAAAAGTCACCAGCAGGAACGTAAGAACAACAATGGCCAGCTGTACCGAATTAATGTCAGTGACGTGCCTGATAGCTACGGCGAATGTCGGGCCAAGGCTCGGCGCCGGTGAGATGATCTGTGTCGGGAGCTTGATCAGGCCGCAAATCATTCCGAGAATAGATGTCAAAACCATCCCGATGAAAACCGAACCTGGAATTTTCCGAACCATCAATATAATAGTGACCAGCAGGCCAAAAATGGTCAGCCAGGTCGTGCCAGCAGTCAGCTGATTAAATTTAACCAGCGTACTCGGATCCTTAACGATCAGTCCGCCTTGCTGCAGGCCGATAAATGCAATAAACAGCCCAATACCGGCAGCCATCGCCAGTTTGAGATCCTGTGGAACAGCGTCAATAATCATTTCGCGGATCTTGAAAATGGTGATCAGAAAGAAAATGACCGAGGCAATAAACACGCCAGCAAGAGCAGTCTGCCATGGAACCTTCATGCCGATAACAACAGAAAAAGCAAAGAAGGCATTAACGCCCATGCCCGGTGCAATCGAAATCGGATATTTTGCAACAATGCCCATAATCAGGCAGCCTAACGCACTGGCAAGCGCCGTCGCTGTGAAAACTGCCTTCGGGTCCATTCCTGCGCTAGCCAGCACTGACGGGTTGACAAATAATATGTATGCCATCGCGATAAACGTCGTCAGCCCGGCCAGCGATTCACGTCCCAATGTCGTATTCAGTTCTGAGAACTGAAAGTAGCGGGATAACCAATTTTCCTTCACAATAATCCTCCTCTTTGTGCCGCTCTCCCGATCAGTTCCTGCCATTTTTCCATAGTTATCGAAGCAATAAAGAATTAAGAGAAAAGCCCGAAGTTTGAACGCAGTATAAAGGCTTGATGAAATAACTCTACAATGACAATGGAAAAACTTTGGAAACAATGATCGAGAAAGTAAAACACTTTTCTCTCGCCTATTATAACAGTGAAGATGTGGCTCAGTCAATCAAATGGCGAACATTGAAATGTACTAAAAAGATAATTGTTCGGAATTAATCATTTGTCCCAATATTATTTAACAAAAGATGAGAAAATAACGCCCCATTTCTGCATTCCAGTTTTACGTTTCGAGCCAACATCCGGCTGCCTTAACTGGTTTTTTCCTAAACAGTGGCTCACAGATTCCGTTTACTGTTCAATCAACTAACAGTGATAATCAGGCAGCCGAATCGTAGCAATTGTTCCTTCCTGTTTATTGCTTGTAATAGTTAGTTTCCCGCCGTGCAGCCTGACAATTTGATCTGAAATAGCAAGTCCAAGCCCCGACCCCCTGCCATTGGCGCGCACTTGATAAAAAGCATCCGTAAGATAGGGCAGATCCTTTTCATCAATGACTATTCCTTTATCCTTAACATTTATGATCACTTGATGGTTCTCCTCATAATAATCGATGGAAATCCGTGAACCATCATCTGCGAATTTAATTGCATTGTCGATCAGATTAACAATGGCCTGCTGAAGACGTATACTGTCGCCAGTAAAAGACAGCCTGCCGTTTTCACCTGTCACCAAGATGCATCTCTTCTCTGCCGCTTTGATCTGCAGCGAGGCCGCGGACTGCCTGACTGATACACCAATATCCATTTTTGCCCGATTCAGTTTGATATTATTTCCCTGTAATTTTGAAAAATTGAGCAGATCTCTTACAATAATCTGCAGCCGGTCCGATTCGCTTTTAATTACATTAAGTCCTTCCTCTAACTCAGCGGGACTAAGTGTATGATTGATTATCATGGTTTCGCTCCAGCCTCTAATTCCTGTAAGCGGGGTCAGCAGTTCATGCGAAACGGATGAAATAAACTGGTTTTTCAATTTGTCGTTTTTTTGAATCTCTTCTGCCATAGTGTTCAGTGTTTTAGCGAGGACACCGAGTTCATCACTGTAATGGTCCTTCATGCGCAGGTTGAAGTTTCCTGATGCCATCTCTTCGGATGCACTGATAATATGGCGAATCGGCGTGACAATTGATTTAGCCAGTCTCAGGCTGATAAAGAAAACAAGGGCCGCAATGACTACTGCGCAGACGAATGTTCCCAGATAAATGAGCATCAGTTCGCGATCAATTCCGGACAGCGAAGACACGTATCTTATAATATAAGGCTTACCCATAATCTGAACCGGATAGTAAACAGCCATCACTTTTTCCCCCGTCCGGGGAAACCGCTCAACTCTTGACGTTTCTTTTCCATTAATAATCCGGCTGTTGAGCGGAACACGTGCTGTCTCAGTCAGCCCTGACGATGAAGCAATCAAATCGCCTTCCGGATTCAGTATTTCGACCAATGCATTTCGGGCCCTGAAACTGTCCAGTGCTTCCATAAAGGGGCTGCCCCATCTGTTAATCCGGACATTACCGCTAAATTGGCCGTACAAAGCGTCCGATGCTTCCGCGCGGTTCAGAAGAACCTGCGCGACTCCGCTATAAAAATAATGACGGACGGCAAACGCAAAAGTGACTCCGCCAAGCGCAAGAGTCAGCAGAATAATAGCCATAAAGGAAAGAACGACTCGTTTGATCATTGATTTTCTCCAGTCCATATATACCCTTTTCCCCAATGCGTTGCAATGTACTGGGGACTGGACGGATCGTCTTCTATTTTCTGACGGATGCGCCGTATATTGACATCAATGATCTTCATGTCACCGACAAAATTTTTCCCCCAGACGGATTCTAGAAGCGCTCTGCGGCTCAGGAGTTTGTTCTCATTCTCCATCAAGACTTTCACCAGTTCAAATTCTGTCGGCGTGAGCTCAATCAGCTCGTCCCCTTTATAAAATTGTTCATCATCTAAAGACAGCGTGAATAGGGAAGAACGAATGATTCCATTATTTTGATCGCGTTTTTTTCGCTCAAGATCCATTCTTCTCAGAAGTGCCTGGACACGGGCAAGCATTTCCGCAGGGCTAAAAGGTTTTGTAATATAGTCATCCGCCCCTGTCTTCAGCCCCCTGACCTTGTCCTCCTCCTGAATTTTCGCCGTCAGGATAATGATGCCGATATCCGGATTGCTCTCTCTTATTCTGTGGCACACTTCAAACCCATTGATACCAGGAAGCATAACATCCAGAAGAATCATCCGAATCCGAGGATCCCGCCGCAATTCATCCAACGCTTTTTCCCCTGTATCCGTTTCGATTACGTCGTAACCTGAATGCCTGAGATTCAATGAAATAAAACTGCATATTGATTTTTCATCTTCCACAACTAATACTCTATTCATTCGGTTCACCTCGATCACAGAAGCGTACTCCCCGTCAATCCAATTCGACTATTACTACTTTACCATACTAATGTCATGAAATTTGTTTACTATAGTTTCTGATCAGTTTCCGCTTTTATTTTTGAGCCAGTCATTTTGTATCAGATTACACGATCCGGCAGCAAACCGGTTCATAAAATCGGAAGCACCCAGTGCATGATTTGCATCACACATAAATGATCCGTCTGCTTCCTCGAAAGTTCCCAGACCTAATCGGAAAACAGGTTTTTTCAGTTCCGCCGGATCCCTTTGAACCGGAACAGAAATCAATCTGCCGTTGCTGAAAAATACTTTTGTATTCGATTTACTTCGGAAGGCTCCGCTGATCAGCAATACGCTTTTACCAGAGTTGAGTTGCCCGATACTCATCTGAAAACGGGAATTTGTCGTTTGATTGATTGATGTATTGCCGATCATCACAGGCTGATTCTGCGCGTTCATCTGATAAACGATAATTTCGGCTTTTTTCTGTCCTAATTCGGGTACCAGAAGTGCAAGATCCGGCTGATAATCACCATTCAGATCGCCGGCGACCACCCCTTGCACCGGCAACTGTAAGAGCAATTTCATGCGGCCGTTCATTGTATATACATTCAGCTCATTCTCATAATCATTTCGATAATAGACAAGGATATCCTGCTTCCCGCTTTCTCCGGCATTAACGATTCTCAGCCGTGAAATCCTGTCAGCCTCTGTTTGTTCATCAAAGATTTTATGCCAGCCTTTTTTGACTTCCTTCAGAACAGCAAAATGGATCTGATGATGGTTGGTTTTATAGAAA